>CAIQQB010000114.1 GCA_903873805.1 uncultured Opitutia bacterium
CGATGCTGCGGCCGCCGTCGGCTTCCCGCAAAATGCGGATCTTGTCTTCGGTTGGGTATCTTTTGCCTTTCATATCTGGGTCCTTTCGTGGCCCAGACTGTCACTCAAGGTGGCTCAAAAAAGCGAGGTCACGTCAGTCTCACGGTCGAGACCCAAACCGGACAGACGCTCGCGCATATCGAGGGGGTGCGGGTCGTGTTCAACAAGTCCGCCCTGTTCGGACGCCACTGGCTGCCGTCCCGCCTTGAGGTTACCGGTCCGCTGCTCTCCCTCGACTTCAAGGGTCCCGGTTGGCCCAACCACGCCCTCCGGCCCGCTGCCACCGCGCCCACCGCCAAACTGGACTTCGCGGCGTTCCAGCCGTTCCTGCCGGTTCCGGGCGTGCCCTTTGCCCTCGAGGTGCGCGGATTCGCCGCCGAGCTCAAGGCTCCCGACCGTACCGTCACCTGGCACTTCCAGCCCATCATCACCACGCTCGCCCTCAACGGCGACGACCTGAAACTCGACCTCGCCCTCGGCCTCGAGGGTGGACCCAAACCCGTCAGCCTCCGCGGCCAGGTAACGGGCAAGGTTTCCGCCCACGTCCTCCACTTTGACGCCAGCATCCCGGCCTTCCGCACGGAGGACCTCCCACCGCTCCCCCTCGACGCCTCGGCGCTGCCGCCCGCCAAGCTGGGGCTCGCCTTCGAGGTCAACGGCTCCGTGGACCTCGATCATGCCGCGCTGCCCGATCTCCATTTTCATCTGCTCGCGGACAACGGCGAGCTCCGCCTCCCCGCGCTCAAACCCGGTGGCCCGATCCTGCTTCACCATCTCGAGGCCGCCGGACGCGCGACGGACAACGCCAGTCACGTTGCCTTCGAAACCCTTGATTTTGCGTTCGACAGCGTCCACCTGGTCGCCAGCGGCGCCGACCTCATCACCAGCGGTACACCAAGCTTGCACGGTCATTTCGTGCTCACTGGTCCCAACGGCGACGATCTCGTCGCCTGGCTTCCCTCCGCGCTGGCCAAATCCCTCCCGTTCCCCGCTGACGCGCTCCGCGAGCTCGGCCTCAGCCGTCTGGAAACCGATGTGGATGCCAAGTTCACCTCGGCCCAGCTCTCCGGGCAGGCCCTTTCGTCGCTGGCGCTCTCCGGCCAGCTCGAACTCGCGCTCGGAACCGACAGTCTCCCGCTCCGATTCCGCGCCACCCTGCCGGCCCGCGACCAGTTGGTGCGGGCCACCATCGACCTCACCGCCGTGCGGCCGGCCGCGTTCGCCGGTCTCGCCGTGCTCAAAAACTTCCCCTTCGTGCGCGCCCTCGACCTGCGGACGCGCCTGTCCGCGGATCTCGCCTTCAGCCCCGCCGGCGTCTGGCGCACCGCCCGGGTCAGCCTCGCCTCCGCCGGACCCGGCACGCTGCACGCGTTCGGCGCCCTTCCGGCCGACGTGCCCGTCCGCACTTTCGCGCTCGAGGCCGAGGCCTCCGCGCTGCCCGATGCCGGCCAGTCGGTGCGGATCAGCACGCTCACTTTCGACTTCGACGGCCCGACGCTTTCGGTCGGGCCGCTCAACGTCAAACTGCCCCCGGCGCTTTCCGGCCCGATCGAGGCCGATGGCCGGTTCACGGCGGAAAACTTTCCGGGCAGTTTCCTGGCCGGCTACCTGCCGCCCGCGCCGGCCGCTACCCCCGGTGGTCCGCCCAGCGACTATGTCCGCGACCGGCTGAGCCCGCTGGGTCTCGCCCCGTCCGATATCATCCTCGACCGTCTGACGGGCAATTTCACCACCCGTGCGGCGCCTGGAAAATTACCCGATGCCGCCACCTTCCAAGGCAGCCTGCAGGCGCATATGCAACAGCAGCCGCTCGCCCTCGCCGTGGAAGCCACGCTCGCCGGCCAGACCGTGGCCGCGACGCTCGATCTCGCCCGCGTCAATCCGTCCGCCTTCCATCTCACGCTGCCCGGCGATCCACCGCTGGATGCCGTCGACGTCCCGGTCCAGCTGCACGCCCGCGTGACCGCCAGCTTGGATGGAAAACTGCAGGGCGTCGAGGCGTCGGTCGACGCCGGTCCCGGGGTGGTCCATTCCAACCGTTACTTCCGCGCCGAGGTGCCCGTCACGTCCCTCAAGCTCGCCGCCTCCACCGACGGGGCGTTTCAGAATCTCGCCCTCAACTCCCTGGCGCTCGATCTCGATGGCGTGCGCCTCAGCGCCGGTCAGCTCAAGCTGTCCGCTGGCACGCCCGGCCGGGTCAGTGGCACCGTGACCGTGGAAAACGTCACCGTCACCCATGCCCTCGCGCTCTGGCCGGGCGATCTGTTACCCGCCGTCCGGGACGAGGTCGTTTTCCAGTTGGAGCAGGGCGAATTGACGCGGGCTTCGTTCACCTTTGCCGCACCTTTCGATTCCGCCCAACCCGGCGCGACCCGCCCGAGCGCACTCACCGGTGATGTGCGCATCGCCAACCTTCGCACCACGCCGCCACAGGCCCCCGGCCCGGTCACGCTGCAGGAGCTGTCCGCCAGCATCGCCTGGCCCGGGGCCAAAATCACGGTGACCAATCTCGCCGGCCCCGGGATCACAGTGCCGGTGGCCGCCGTCAGCCTCACGGCGCTCGACCAGCCCGAGCCTCTGGCCGAGTCCACGGTGGATTACACTCTCGATCTGGCCGGAGTGCCGGCGTGGCTCACTTCGCTCCATTACGCGCTTCCACCCGACTTGCCGCTCGACTCTGGCCAGCTCTCGGGCCGGGTGACCGGCCGGTTGCAGGCCCGCGCTCCGTTGGCGGCCAAGTTTGATCCCGCCCGCGTTCACGCCACGCTGGACGCCGCAGTGCCGGACCTGCACGTGCCGCTCACCCTGGCGGGCTACGAACTTGGCCAGGGTGACCTCTCCCTGCAACTGACAGCCGATGCCGGTTCCTACGCCGCCAAGCTTGGTTGGCGAAACTTCCACCTCGCCGTGCCTGGGGCGTTGGAAGGCCCCGTCACCCTGAATGTGGAACTCGGCAGCAAGCCCGCCGCCGACGAGTTCACCATGGGAATCGAGGCCAATGCCTCCGCCGCACGTTTGCTGCTCGCCGGTGACACCCGGCTGCCAGCCCTGGCTCCGTTTTCCATCAAGGGCAAAGCCACCGGTTGGCTCACGCAACCCAAACCGCAGCTGGAGCTGTCCGCCCACTCGGACAACGTGCTCGGCGCGCCGCTGGTGCTCGCCGCGAATGCGACGTATAACCAGACCGAGACGCGGATGGAGCGAGTCACGCTTTCGGACTTCAAGCTCGGCCGCACCGCCCTGCAGGCCGAGGTCCAGATGCCCGCCGCCGGCCGCTACGAGCTCAGCGTCACCGGCGACCACGTTGACACTCCCGGCCTGCTCGTGCTCGCCACCCCGTTCCTGCCGCAGCTGACCAGCGGCAATGGGAATGGGGACGGACATGGGGACGGGGCGCCCTCGCCCCGTCGGATTGAACGGGGCGAAGGTGCCCCGTCCCCAGTTTCGATTCACGCCAATGTGAAGTTCACCGAGGTCGACTTGGGAGACGGTCTGGGCCTGCACGACGTCGCCCTCGGAGCCGACATGCGGGACGGCAAACCCCTCTCGGTTTCGCTCACCGTGCGCGAGGGCGTGGCCAACCCGCTCGTGTTCGCCCTCGCCCCGGCCGGCGACCACCACACCGTCACGCTGTCGGTCGCCGACGTACCCGCCTGGGTGCATGCGCTGACCCAGCCGTTGCTCGCCGCCAAGCTCCCGCCCGGCCCGCTCGCCGATGCCACCGCCAACGCCGCCAAGGTCCCTGGCATTCTCAAGGGGGGCCGGCTCGATTTCAGCGGCGACCTGCGTCTGGACGATCCGGCGAAACGCTTTGAGGGCAAATTCGCGCTGCACGACACCACCATGATCCGGCCGCCCGTGGTCCTGCAGCTCATCGCACTCAAGACCCGCTCCACCATGCAAGTCGATCCGCTGCTCAAGGAGTTCTCGGCCACCCGCGTGTATCTCAACGACACGACCGTCGGCGCCGAGGGCCTGTCGCTGGTCGTGTCGGGCCTGGTTAACTTTCTCACCCTTCACACGGCCCATTACGGCCTGCAGGACGAATCGGTCTACACGGACGGCAAGTATGGCCCCTTTGAATTTGAGGTGATCGGCAAGCGCCCGACGCTGGGCATTGGTGATGTTTACCTGAAGGAGAACGCCGTGATCCGGGCGCTCGGCCACGAGAGCGACCTCGATTTCGGCGACGATCCCGCGCCGGCGAAAAAGCCCTGAGCCGGATGCTCCGCGCCCGGCTTTGACAGGGGCCCGGCGTTGGGTCTTGCTCGTCCGTTTCCGCACCATCCCGCCCGCCCACCACCTCATGTCCCAAGTCCGCGTCCGTTTCGCCCCCAGTCCCACCGGGTTCTTCCACATCGGCAGCGCCCGCACCGCGCTTTTCAACTGGCTCTATGCGCGACACACCGGCGGAGTGTTTGTGCTGCGGATCGAGGACACCGATGCGGCGCGCAACAGCGAGGAGTTTCTCCGGGTCATCTATGATTCGCTGACGTGGCTCGGGCTCAACTGGGACGAAGGCCCCCGGGTCGGCGCCTGCGGCGGCGGTGATTTCGGCCCCTACCGGCAGAGCGAACGGGCCGCGATTTACCGGGAATATCTGGATAAGCTCAAGGCCGCCGGCCGCACCTACGAGAAGGATGGCGCGGTGTGGTTCAAGCTGCTCGGCGAGCGGCACGAGGTGTTCGACGACCACCGCAAGAAGACCGTCGTGAAAGTGAAGAACGCCCCGGCGGTGATCGACGACCGCATCCGCGGCCGTGTCGAGCGCACCGAGGACGAGGATTTTGTCATCGTGCGCTCCGACGGCACCCCGGTTTTCCATTTCGTCAACGTCGTCGACGACATCGCGATGAACATCACGCACGTCATCCGCGGCGAGGATCACCTTTCCAACACCAGCAAGCACGTCGAACTTTTCCAGGCGTTTGGGGCGCCGGTGCCGGCCTATGCGCACATTCCGCTCATCCTGAAACAGAACGGCCCTGGCAAGATGTCGAAACGCGACCAGGGCGCGCTGATCGAGGAATACCAGCGGCGCGGTTTTCTGCCCGAGGCATTGGTCAACTTCCTCTGTCTGCTCGGCTGGAATCCCGGCGACGACCGCGAGAAGATGCCGATCGCGGAGATCATCCGGCTCTTCGATCTGCCCGGCGTTAACCAGAGCAACGCCCGGTTCGACGAGAAGAAACTCGCGCACATGAATCTCGCCTACTTGCTGGAGGTGCCACCCGATGCGTTTGTGCGGCAGGCGCGGGATTATTTTTCCCGGCTGGGCGACCTGCCTGCGGCCCGGGCGGCGCTGGTCGCCGCGCCGGAATTTTTCCGCGAAGTTGTGCTGCTCTGCCAGCCGAAGCTGAAGGGGCTGGAGGAACTGCCGGCCTATTCGGCTTATTTCTTCACCGAGGATTATTCGGTCGATGCCAAGGTGCGCGACAAGCTGCTGGCCAAGGGCGACCCGCTGGCCCGCCTGCGCGAGCTCGCGAAGACCCTGGAGACGGCGGACTTTTCCAGCGATACGGCCATAGAGGAAGCCATCAAGGTGCTGGCGGCCGTGCATGGCCTGGGTTTTGGCGACTACCAGTCGATCGCCCGGCTCGCCGTGTCCGGCACCAACGTCGGCCCCAGCATCACGGGAATGTTCCGCGTCCTCGGCCGCGACCGTGTCCTGGTCCGCCTCGCCCGGTTTCCCGCGAAATAACTACCATGAAGCCCATGAGGCCCATGAAGCTCAGATGATAGCATAAACGAGGAGCAGGACCTCTTCATGCGCTCCATGGTCTTCATGGTAAAATGGTTTTTGCATCGGTCCAATCGGTGTATTCCGTGGATGATGAGCTCGGCGGGAATCGCGCCTACTTGAGATACCAAAATCCGTTGATGTTAACAAAGGTGGTCTTGGTTGGATTTTCGATGGGCCGGCCCCCGCTGGTATCACGGGGCACGGGCACATCATAGACGGCTTGCAGTCCGTCCGGACTCATGACCGGCAGCTGGCCCTGGGTGGTCTTGAGGGCCTGCAGCAACTGCGTCATCTTATCGCGCAAGTCCGGCATCTGGGCGAAATGGTTGGCGGCATCGTCAATGGAGGTGGCCTGGCCGTTCCGAACCAGTTCCTCCAAAGCCGAGGGCGGCATGACGGTCTTGATCACCCCGTCCATGTCGCCCGCCTCGAGAAAGTGAATCGCGGTGGATACGGCGTTCTCCAGCATCGGCTGGGGCTGGGCGATGAAGCGGATCGTCGGCGGCGGGACCGTGGCCGTTGCCGCAGGCGCGGATGGGGTGATGTCCGCTTGGGCGGTCGGTGCCGGAGCCACTTCAGGTGCGGTGGCGGGTGCGACGCGGGGAGGCAGATTTTCGCCGGCGGCCGCAGTGCGGAGTGGAGGAGTGGCCGGCTGGAAATGGTAGTAGGCTGGAAGGGCCACCGCGAACACGATGGCGAGGGTGAGTGCAGTTTTGGTGGCGGTGGTCATGAGGAGAAAAGGAGCGAGCAATGCGCCCAGCCAGCCGGTGGCCGCGGCAGCTCCGGCCAGGGCCGAGCCCGACACGGCCGCTGCCATTCCCACCGGGGCCGACTCGATGGCATGGGTACTGAGCGTGGCAGCCAGCAGCGTGGACGACACTGGCACACCGCGTCGGGCGAAGTGGGCGCGGAGTTTTTCCAGGGCGCGGTCCACGCGCTTGCGCGCGGCCTCCTCGCTGAGCCCGAGCGCCACGCCGATGTCGCGATGGCTTTCGCCCTTGAAAAACCGCAGGAGCACGGCGTTGCGGTCCCGGGCGTTGAGATGGCAGACAGCTTCGTCGAGGACCGGGCGCATCCGCTCCCAATCCGGCTCGGGTGAATCGGGTGGCTTTTGCATGGCGACGGCGGCGTGTTCCCGCGCCTGGCGGCGACGTTCGCGGCGCAGGGCGTCGAGAGCGGTGTAGCGCACGTGGGTGTGCAGCCAGCCGGGCAGGGCGGGGTGCCGGGACAGCAACCGGGCCCGGCGGGCGAGATCGGTGAAAACCTGCTGCATCACGTCCTGGGCCAGGTGGGTGTTGCCACCGAGCACCCGCACCGCGGCCGAGTAGGTGAAGTCCACATGACGCCGCACCAGTTCGGCGAAAGCGGCTTCGTCGGCCTGGTCCGCATAGCGGCCGAGCAACTCGTTGTCGGTACTCATGTGGTAATATACCATAATTGCCGAGACTTGGAAAACCGGACAATAATTTCATCACGGGTGTCGGGGCTCACGCGTCCACCTTATGGTCAGAGGCGCCCCGCCTTCCGAATCGGAGGCACAAAAAAGCCGGGCCCCGGGGCCCGGCTGGAGAAACCTGCCTAGGATCAGGCGCGCTCAGGCGGCCGACCGGCGGCGGCGCTGCACAAAGGCAACACCCAGCATCGCCACACCGGCAATCACCGCGTAGGTTGAGGGCTCGGGGACGGCGGTGGCCTGCACCGCGAACTGGCCCGCATCGGGATAGAGCGTCCATTGTTCAACGGTACCACCCGGCCCGTTGAAGCTCCCGATGTTGACCTCATGCCCGCTCAGCATCGTCCAACCGGCCAGTCCGCCGGCGTCCACGCTGTAAGTGCCGGCGAACGGAATGTTATAGGCATTGCCATTCGGGGGTGTGGTCTTCCCCGAGCCGTTGGGACCGACCAGACTGGTGATGCCGGGAGGGATGGAAAGCGTTACCCGGTTGACGCCCAGCACCTGGCCGTAGAACCGGGAAACATTGTCGAAGGTGATGCGTTCGGAGCTCATTTAACCACCTCAAAGGCCCGGACCCGCCGGGCGAGCAGCAGGATGCAGATCACGCAGATCGTGCCGAGGGCGATCCAGGCCGTCGTCACGGGCATGTCGATCCCGGCATCGTAACGCAGCAGGTCCGACCAGATCGTGTGAATGACCTGCGTCAGGTCGATCACGGTCCCGGTGTTGGTTCGCATCACCTCATTGATGGCGGCGCCAAAGCCCGCCCCGGCAAAGAAGACGCCCAGGACTAGCGCGCCCGCCGCGAGCTTCCATTTGACCCAGGCGGAGAGGGCGAGCCCGAGCAGGGCCACGGTCACGATCCAGATCACAAGTCCCACGAAGATCCCGGTGGCGATCCAGAAGTGCGTCTGCATCCAGGCCCAGCCGCTCAGGTTTGACTCGATGGCAAAGAGCAGCAGGCCGGGGATCCAGGTGAAGATCGAAAGCAGGCCGAGCAACAGGGTGAGCTTGGCGCCGACGTATTCGCGCCGGGAAAACGGACGGCAGAAATACAACGGCAGCGCCCCGTTGGCGAGGTCCGAGGTGATCAGGGCCGGGCTGATGAAAGCGGTGAGGAGGTAGGCCAGCGCGCCCTGCACGTTGCAATACAGATAGAAGAACCGGCCGTCGACCGGCGGCAGGCGCCCTCCGGGAATCGACAGCCGGGCCAAGAAGGCGGGGTTGTGGGCGGCGTAAATGTAGGTCAGGCACGCCAGCGGATAGAACATGCAGACGGCGAGAAAAATGACGACGAACTTGGAGCGCATCAGCCGGGCGTAGCCGTAGCGGGCCAGGATAAGGAAGCGCGAGGACGGCGGCGTCAGCACGCCTGTGTATCCCTTGTAGCTGCGTTTGTAGACCGCCATATCAATTCTCCATGGCCTTCAGGAAGATGTCCTCGAGGGTGTCGCGCCGGTAGCTCAGGTGCCGGATTTGCAGGTCGCGTTCGCCCGCCAGCCGGTAGATTTCCTTGAGCTCAAACCCGGCCGGCAGGACCAGCTTGAACCGTCCCGGTACCGAAACCGAACAGGCGCAGCCGAGGCCGGCCAGGGCCGCCGCAAAGCCCGCATCGGCACCGACGGTTTCAAGGTCCACGAAGCGCTGGTTGGCGCTGCGCTCCACCGCCAGGTCGGCGTGATGCACAATCCGGCCCTGCTTAAGGATCAGCACCTCCTCGCAGGTTTCCTCGACATCGCGCAGCAGATGCGAGCACAGCACCAGTTGCATTTCGCCCGACTCCTTCATTTCGCGGATCAGGCGGAGCATCCGGGCTCGGGCCGGCGGATCGAGGCCGTTGGTGGGCTCGTCGAGGATGACCAGCTTGGGTCCGTGGACAATTGCCTGGGCCAGTTTGGCCAGCTGTTTCATGCCCAGCGAATAGGTGCCCAGTTCGCGGTAGCGCGCTTCGCCCAGCCCGACGTAGAAGAGCACCTCGTGCGCCCGCTCCAGCGCGACCTCGCGGGGCAGGCCGGAGATTTCCCCCATCATGCCGACGAAGTCGACCGCGGTCATCTCCGCCACAAAGGCGTCGTTCTCCGGCATGTAACCGACCAGAGCCCGCACCTGGCGGGTGGCCCGGACGATGTCATGGCCGAAGATCGTCCCGGTCCCGGAACTCACGGGACAGAAACCGAGCAGCGTCTGAATGAGCGTGGATTTTCCGGCCCCGTTGGGTCCGAGCAGCCCGATGGTGCGACCCGTGAGAGAAACGGTAAGTCCGCCCAGGATTTCCCTCCGCCCGAAACACACGGTCAATCTGTCAAGTTGGATGACGGGTGTCTTCGGCGGAGGACTGGAGACGGCGGAGTCGGTTTGGATCGGTTGCAACATCAGCAGGGTCCCGTTCGCAACGAGGCTCCGGTGCGGCCGGAACCCGATGCCAACGGGAACGGGAAATTCCGTTACCGTCCCACCACCAGAATGTCGAGCAGGGCCGGACCGCCGCCGCCACCGCGACCGCCGCGTTGTCCGCCGCGGGCCGCCGGACCGCCGGGCTGGGCCGGGCCACCGGGTGCGCCGGTGGCGGGAGTCGCCGGAGCGGCCGTCACCGCCGGGGCGGCGGGTGCCGCGGGAGGAGTGGCCGAAGCCGCCGTGGTGGCCGGCATCGGCTCGGTCGTGATCAGGACGATTTGATTGTTCTTGGTGTCCAAGGTACAGGTTTTGGCGCGCGATTTGGTGGTCACGTTCTGTTCCACCTCGAAGCTGGTGGGGCTGTTTTCCTTGATGATCGTCAGCGTGCCGTCGCCCTGAGAACTGAAGGCTTCCATGGTGTTGGGGTTGAAGCCGCCGCCGTCCGTGCCGGTACCGATGGGCAGGGTGGCGAGGATTTTTCCGCTGTCGGCATTGAGGATGATGCAGGTGGCGGGGGTGTGGCAGAAGGCAAACAGGATGCGGTTCTTGGCATCGAGCCCGAGGCCGCCCGGACCGGCGCCTTTCACACCCAGATCATAGTGGGCGGTGACCTGCATGGTTTTGACGTCAACCACGGCGACATTGTCCTCGCCCTCTAGGTCAACATACAGGTGGCCCACGCCGTCGCTCTGCGCCTGTTCGGGGGTTCCGACCAGATCGATCGTGCCCACGATGGAACCGTCCTTGCCATCGATGACCGTGACGTTGGGCGCGCTATGGCTGAAAACGTAAACGCGTTCCGTGAGGGGCTCGAACAGGATGCCGTCCGGGCGACCCTGCACGGGAATGCTCTTGAGGGTCGCCAGGGTCTGGGTGTCCCACATCACGACGGGATTGCTGCTGCAGAAACCGTGATGGGACACCGGGTCAACGGCGGCCCCGCGCGCGGTGGCGGTGACGGCGCCGAGCTGCTTGAGGGTGTCGAGGTCAAAGACGAGCACCTGCGGGCCGCGGGGAACGTAAAGGCGGCGGCCAACGCTGTCGGCCGTGACATAATCCAGTCCGCCCGTGCCGGGAAACTGGGCGGTGTTGACGATCTTGTAAGGCGCGGCAGCCGGGGCCTTGGTGGCAGTGGACTGGGCGAAGCCGGCGGTGGCCAGCTGGGAGATTCCGGCGGCGAGGCAGGCGCGGAAGAGGGTGGCGGAGGTTTTCATGGTTCGGTGCGGAAAGAGGCCCATCTTGGCAGGGCCAGCATTACCCGATGATGACGTTCAGGGGGAACCGGCGAATGGAGGTTCTTGCAGCGAATGGTACGGATGGATGCGGAGGTTGGAACCACAGAGACACAGAGGCCACAGAGGCCGGAGGCGAACCGGCCAGAAAAGCGGAGGAGAGTGCCGTTCAATTGTGCTCATGGGAGAGACGGGTTAGTTTGGGTGCGGCCGCCGCAATGGTATGCGCTCCGGTGCCCACGCTCTGATCCTGCGGACTGACGCGGTGCGCCGTATTGGTTTGTGGTGCCGGTGTCGTGGCTCCGTCCAGTTCTTGCGGCTTTTCGTGCCTCTTTGCGGCCAAATCAGTCTGCATCGGCAGATCGATTTTACTTGGTCAGGCGGGCCAGTTCGGCGCGGGACAGAAAGTACTCGTCGGTCGTCTTGTCCTCGGCGGTCATGGCTTCCTGAAACGACGAACGGGCCGCCGGCTGGTCGCCGTTTTGCAACTGGAGCATCCCGATGTAGTAGGCGGCGAGGGCACGCCGGGCGCGATCCGGCCCGGATTCGCTTGTTCCGGCGGCGGCGAGGAGTCCCCGCTGACTTACCTGGCCGGCGACGTATTCGCCGATCGTTTTGTTCCAGTCTTCCGGCCAGGTGGCCAGATTGTCGGCAAAATTGGCCGGGGCGGTTCCCAGACGCAGCCGCAAGAGCTGGCGGTAAGTGCGCGAGTGAGGGGAGTCATTGGGATGCAGTTCAACGGCCCGGTCGTAGTCGTCCAGCGCACCCTTGAAATCGCCCTGAAGCTGACGGGCAACGCCGCGGCGGTAAGGATACCAGAAGTTATCGGGGCAGAGATCAGCGAGGTGGGTGTAATCGATAGTGGCTCCAATAAAATCGGTCTGGATGATCCTTGCTTGGGCGCGAATGTCATAGGCAGAGCAAGAGGCCGGGTTGAGCTCGAGCGCGCGGGAGTAGTCCGCAATGGCGGCGGCGTAGTCGCCTTGGTTTGCCTTGGCCAAGCCACGGTTTTCATACGCGGATTCGTTGTCCGAATTGAGTTCAAGGGCACGCGAATAGTCGGCGATCGCCCCCGCGAAGTCGCCCTTTTCCCTCCTCGCATCGCCGCGGTCGGTCAAGGCATCGTTGGTGTCGGCGGGGTCGGATTGGAGGGCCTGGGTGAAATCCGCGATGGCGCCGTTGGTATCGTCTTTCCCGAGCTTGGCCAACCCGCGACGATCGTAGAAATGAGCTGAAATTGGGCCGTCCTTTAGCCGCACGTTGTCGTCGACCGACCAATTGCCGATGGCGTAGTGGGTGTAGGTTCGCGCCGTGGAGGAATCGGCCGCCTCCGAAGCGGGACGGGGTTTCAGGTAGGCATAGCCGGCAGCTGCGTCCACGACCAGATCCAGCCGTTCGAGTGCGTCCAGACCCAGGCTTCCGGCATAGTTTCGAATTGTGGGTGCGATGGCGGAAGGCGCCTGGCCGACGTGCACCTGCGTGAGCGTCAATGCGCCCAGGGTGACGGTGTCAGCCCAGGCGACCTCAACGATATCGGAACCAATGTAATCCCCGTAGATCTGATCGGTGCTCACGGCGGCCTGCGGATGGGCCTTGCGCCAAGCGGCCCATTGCTCCGGGGGCAGACTGACGCCGTCCTGATCACCTGTATCGATCAGGAAGGTGCCGGTCTGGCCATTGGCGAGAGGGAGATCGATCAGGAGCCGGCTGTCCCGATGCACCGGGACCTTGAGCCAGCCGGCGGTCTCTGCGGGCAGCGCGTCCACGCGGCGAACCGTACGCCGGCGGGGATCGAAGACCAGGATGTTGTCCCGGACCTCCGGCCAGCCGATGCAGCCCTCGTCACCTTCGTGATAATTGATCCGGGCTAGCTCGGCGGATTCTGTCGCGATGGGGAGAGCAAAGGTGAACGTCTGGTTTCCGTGAGTTAGACGCAAGGGATCAGACCAAATCCAGACCCCTGCTCCCGCCTTCATTTCGAGCGGCGACTCTCCGGGCTTGAGAATCGCGGGTTTGATCCCCAAGCGGTTCGCCCCGGTGCTCCCAAGGTCGGCAAAGCTGGAGCCGGTGTCCAGAATCAGATGGGTGGGCCGGCCGTTGATCGTGAGATTGTTGAAATAGACCTCAGCGCGCGGCGTCGGGGCGGCAATGATAAACGCCCAAACGATCGGCAATACGGACAAGAGCAGGAACAACGCGCCATGGCGAAAGATCTCACCTCGGGGCGCATGGCGCATTTTGGCCTGTTTCCGACTGTAAGCGACAATGCCCGCAATCAGAATATAAAAGGTGAGGACGGCCCCCAGAACTGGAACCAATCCGATCACCCTCGTCAGGGGGGCGCTCGCCGCCATGAGGACCAGCCAAATCGCGATCAGCAGGCAGAAGAGCAGGCGGCGAATGGGCATGAATTTCGGGGCGGGGGACGAGTATCAATCAACGGTCCGGTTCCATTTTTTGTAGCGCAATGTCCGTCTGAAGGAAGGGTGCGCTCAGGCGCCACCTCAGTTTCCTGTGCCGCCCGTCGCGAGCCGCGCCAGTTCGGCCTGGGCCATCGTATACTCGAGAAATGCCACCTCTTTCGTGGACAAGCAGCGGTTGAAGCAATCCTTGGCGGCGACGGCATCGCCCTGCAGCAGACGGGTCATACCGGCGTAGTAAGCCGCCTCACATTGATGCTCCCGCACGGTTTTCGCATCACCTTTGGCCGCTTCACTGAGCAGGGTGGTCTCCGGCAGATCCCCGGTTAAAAAGCGTCCGATGGTTTTGGGCCAGCCAGCCTTCAGCCCGGCAACGGCCTTCGCCAAACCGGCGGGAGTTTCGACCCGATGCAGCCGGCGCAAGACGAGGGCGAGCGAAAACCGTGCGTAGGGACCGAAATCGTCGGTGGCTGAAGCCAGGGCGATGGATTTGCTGTAATCACCAATCGCACCCTCGAAGTCGCCAGTGGCCAGCTTGGCCGTGGCCCGCGTCAGATAATTGCCTCCGTCGTCGGGTTGAAGACGGATGGCTTCGGTGCAGTCGGCCACGGCACGCGCAAAGTCATTGGTTCCGAGATCGGCCCCGGCCCGGCCGGAAAAATTACCGGCATTTTTTGGATCGAGACGGATGGCCTCGGTGAAGTCGGCGAGCGCATGCTCCAGGTCGCCTTTTTCGATGTAGACCTCGCCCCGGTGTTCATAAGCATCGGCCACCGCGGGGGCGAGTCGGATGGATTCGTTGTAATCGGTGAGGGCATGGTCGTAGTCGTCTTTTTGGTCGTAGGCGGTGCCCCGGCCGGCGTAGGCCCCCGCCAGACTTTCGTTGGCCTGGATCGCCGCCGTGAAGGCCGCGATGGCTTGGTCGGGGTCATTTTGATCGAGCGCGGCGAGGCCTTTGGTGAAGTTCGTGCCTGCCGCCGCATCCGCAGGTGACCGGGCGGCTTGGGGCTGGCTTACCGCCGCCTTGAGCGCCTGCAACTGCGACTCGAGGTCCGCGGCCTTGGCTTTCGCCGCCGCCGTCTCAGACGGCCGCTGACTGATTTGATGCGCTCGCGAGATGGCGGCGCCGAGCGCAGTGTTGAGTGCGGCGATTTGCTGGGGAGTGGCGTTTCCACCGGCCTGGGTCACCGCCGCGGCCGCATTTTCCACGATGACCAGATCGGCGCCGAGAGGCAGGTGACTGGTGCGAACAAAATCCGACGCCGACGCCCGGATGGCTTGGGCCTGGGCGAGGAGCGAGCCCGGAGGACCGGGAGGATTTGCCTGGCGGGTGACCGGACGGATTGTTCTGCCGGGGCCGATGTTGAGTTGGAGGTTGCCGGACCCTCCGCCGGAACCGGTCCGGGCCGAAGGACCTGACCGGCCCTGCCCGGAGAGAATGCCCGCTGTTTCCATCCCCTTCGTCAACGCACTCATCATTCCCACCATCATTACGGGCCCCATCGCCAGCACTTGTTTGAATGAGGCGTTGGAATAGGAGCGCGTGAGAATGCCGTCGGGGAGATTGGCACTCACTTCGACCATGGGCCGCTTCAAGGCGGGCAGCTGCTGCAGCAGCACGGCAAGCTCGCCGGCCGCTGCGGGATCCATCTTGGGATTCAGGGCCGGAATCTGACGCAGCCGGTCGAACAGGCGCGGACTGATGTAGGTCAGGCTGTTGCCCTTGCCGCCCATGGCCGTGACGGCCTGCTGAAAAGTCGGGTCCTGGTCGAGGCCCGCTTTGTGGTCGTGGCACTCAGTCAAAAAATCCGGGTTGGTCGCCAGGTAGAGTGCGCCATCTTCGATGGCGAGCACGGGTCGCACCCCCTCGGCCGGCAGTGGAAAGTTCAGGGTGTAGATTCTCATTTTTCCGACGGTGCTCATGGTGAAAAATGCCTCGGCTTTGACCAGTGCGGGTTCAAGAGCCGCGCCCAATCCATCAATCCGCAACAACCCCGAGACCGCGGGCACCACTAGGGGCGGGGAGAGGGGAACCGTCATCGTATCCTTTTCATCCAGCCGGCCCACCATCACGATCCGGCCTTTAAGGCTTTTGATCACGTCGAGCGCCGAGACCCCGACCTCGTCGCTGCCCGTCTGCAAGCCGGCCTCGATCTGGGCTACCATCTGTGCGCCCGCAACCTGTCCGGCGACATCTTTCACCACGGCATAGAGGGCCGGCAGATCGATCTCGGACTCGGCGTAGAGGTCCGCGTTGGCCGGAGCCAATTTGGCGTTGGTGAAGGCCGCGGGCTCCCCGCCCAGAGCCGCCAGCAAACCGTGGCGGCCTTCGGGGGTATAGATGAAGAGCCGGTTGTTGAAGCCGCCGTCCGCCTTGTCCGCCACGGAGCTCACTCCGATGGCCTTCACGTCCCCGAGCCCGAGAGTCTGGAGGAGTTGGGTGTGATCCTGCTGGAGAAACGCGGTGACCGGCGCCGGCAGATTCGGGAGGCTGGCGGCGGCAGATTTAATGGCGTCGGCTAATTTGGTCACATCGCCATCGACGTCCATGTAGCCATAGAGGGTGCCACCAAGCTCGAGCTGACGGTTGACGGCAGCGAAATGCTGGCTGCGGGCATCGGGCATCACCAGATCTGCCTTGGCCGGTTTCGGGGCGGCCGGGGTGGGCGGAGCTGCGGCGGCGGGAGGGGTCTTCTCACAGGCCGAAAAGGTGAGCAGGACAACGGCAAGCACGGCGCGGGTGAGAATTCGGGTCGGAGGCTGGGTGGTCATGATGGGTGGTCGGCGGCGGATGGACGGTGAGGAGGGCGGTTGGAAAGGGCGGACGGAAATCGGTGGCGCGGCGGAACGGCCAACGGCGGAACGAGGAAGGCGCGTCGTTGACGGAAGGTCAGGGAAGCTGACTGCGCAGGCTGGCCAGTTGTTCGGCGAGCTGCAGCGCCTGCTCCGCGGATTCCTGGCTTTCGGTTGGGCGGCCGGCGATATCGTTGGCGCGGTTGATCGATTCAGTCAGGACGTTGACGAATTTCCGGGCGTTGAAATCATTCGATCCGGTGTTGGTGAGCATGGCGGCGGCAGCATCATTGAGGAGGTTGAGCTCAACGAAGAGGCGGCCGTGGATGTTGTTGGCGACAAACTCGGGCTCGTTCGCCAAGGTCGTGGTGACCAGATTGATGGTCGCTCTCACCGTTGCCGCTGGAATACCGGCCACCGTTTCGGCCGGGGAATCGGATAATGGCGCCGGTTTCCCCGGTTGACTGGCGGGCTCCGTCGGCGAGACGGCGGTGACCTCCGGAGCGGGCGCCTGACTTTTGGGCGGTACGGGTGGAAGAGATGCAGCGGGACGCTTCTCGATGAGGAAGAGGGCGGCGCCGGCTGCGACCGTGGCCAGGGCGGTGATGAGGATGATCCGGTTCGTTCGGGAAGAGCGGGCGGGGGGGCGCATCGCTTGATCTGATTGGGCGGGTGCGGATTGGTGGATCGCGGCGGTCGAGAGGATGATCGTTCCCATTCTGGTTTTGATCTCGCTCGCGTTCGCGTAGCGCCGGGCCGGATCGCGTTCCAGGGCTCGCAGGACGATTTCATCGAGCCGGACATCAAGCACGACCTTGCGGGACGGCGGTGTGAGCTTCTTGTCGGGCAATTCGCCGGTGAGCATCTGATAGAATACCACGCCGAGAGCGTAGATGTCGGCGCGGTGGTCGACCTCGGCCGGATGCGTACTCTGCTCCGGGGCCATGTAGCTCGGGGTCCCCATGACCTTGCCGGCTTCGGTAAACTCCGAGGTGCGGCGGGTCGCGCCCACGGGCGTGGGGGCCGGTCCCACTCCCGCGGATTGCGCCGCTTCGTTCCCGGGAGCCACCAGCTTGGCCAAGCCGAAGTCGGCGATTTTTACGCGGCCGCGCCGGTCCAGCAGGATGTTCTCGGGTTTGATGTCGCGGTGGACGATGCCGCGGTCGTGGGCGTATTGCAGGGCGTCGCAGAGCTCGGGCACGATCGCGAGGGCCTCGCGCGGAGCGACCCGGCCGCCGGAGAGGAGTTGCTGGAGGTTCACGCCGTCCACGAATTCCATCAGAATGAAAAACAGCCCGTTCGCGGTGCGGCCGAAGTCGTAGATGGTGACGATGCCGGGGTGGTTGAGTTTGGCGAGAGCCCGGGCCTCGCGGGTGAACCGGTCGGCAAACGCCGGATCGTCGCCGAGCGAGCGGGGCAGGATTTTCAACGCGACGAGGCGGTCGAGCTCGCGTTGCCGCGCCCGATAAACCGCCCCCATTCCGCCGCGCCCGACAATTTCTAGAATCTCCAGCTGGGGAAACTGATCCGCCAACTCGGCGGCGGTGGGCGGGGTGAAGGTGGCGCTCGGGGTAGGATGGCTGGGTGTTGGATCAACGCCCGTGGGGAATCCGGCCTGGATCAGGCACTGGGGACACAAGCCTTGCGGAGCATCGGCGGCAAGGGGCTGGCGGCAGGCCGGACATTGCAGAGGGGATTCCATATTGGTCGTGCGACAACCCTGCTTAAGGAATTTGGCGGTGAGGTTACACCGCCAGACTGGAGCGCCGGGATCGGGCAAAGGAAGTTAATATAAAGTCTGGTTTGGTCTGCACGGGGTCATGTTGATCCGGCCAGCACCTTACACAGATGGCGCATCTCGGCGTCCACGTCATTGGGCCCGAGTACCGTGTGGGCCACCTCGGCCCGTAGCAATGCACGGTAGCGTTGGCGCAGGCGGTGAACGGCCACTTTCAGGGCCGCTTCACTCAGATCCAGCCGACGGGAGAGCTCAGCATAGGGCTGCGCTTCGGATGCGCCGGTCAGGCAGGGCTTGAGCGCGGTGAACTGGGTGGCCCGCCCTTCAGCCGATTCCGCAGCCTCGAGTTTCAGAAGCACCTGGTCCAGCAGGGTCAGCGCCCAGCGCCGCTCAAAGGCCTGTTCCGGGGTGCGGTTGTCCTTGGGGCCGCCGCCATAACGCTCTTCGGCTCCCTCCAGCTGCAGCGACACGAAATGCACATCGCCGCCCCGTTTCTGGGTGCGAACGCGGTCCCATTCGTTGGCGAGAAACCGGCTCAAGGCCGTCAGCAGAAAGGTGCGGAAGCGGCCCTTGCCCGGGTCGGCGCGCTGAATCCAGTCCTGATCCAACAGGCGGGCGAAGAACGCCTGCGTGAGGTCCTGGGCGTCGTGAATGGAATGGCCGCGGCGGCGCACGTAGGCGTAGAGCGGAGGCCAATAGGTGCGACACAAGGCGGAGAGCGCGTCATGGGCCAGCGCCGGCTGGCTGCGGCCGGCATGAAGCACCAGCGACCACTGGGTGGTGGCGAAATTCGGGGAACCGGCCGTGGGAGATCCGGAGGTGCCTGATTCGGTCGGTGGTTTCACCTTGCGGTCTTAAGCAAAGGGCGGAGCGGGGTTACGAGAGAAGAAGCCAGAAGTCAGAAGTCGGAAGCTAGAGGACGGAAACCTGAGGCTGGTGGTTTGCTTCTGACACCTGACCTCTGAATTCTGACCTCTTGCTTCAACCGGTGGCGATTCGGGCGTGGGAGAAAGATGATGATAAAGAGGAACGAGAAGGCGCGGGATCCGCGAATCCCGGGAAGGAATCCCGCCGAAAAAAGGGCGGCGGCTCAGGGGCTGGGCGGCTTGGGGCCGGCGGCGTCGGAGTTGGGGGCGATGTTCACTCCGCCCGGGAAAGTCCGGGATGACGTGGTGACGTTCCAGCCGTCGAGCACGACCAGCGGCTGGTCGGAGCCGAGATCCTTGGCCGCGGCTTCCACCGTGATGGTGCGCGCTTCGCCGGGGAGCAGGGACACGTAGTTGTCCGTATAATACACCGGGAGCACCCGCGCACCGGTGGACTGCCGGCGGAGCTGGAGATGCGCCATCACGGCAATAATCTTCGTCGGGTTGGTCAGCGTCACGTCGAGGAGGCACTTGCCGCCGGCGTCATGGCGGGTGACGGCGGCGTCGAGCGCGGCGACGGGCATAGTGTCGAGGGCCTTGAAGTCATCGGGGCTGGCGGGGAGCGCGCGCCAGTAAAAGTTGTCGGAGACCAGCCGGTTGGAGGCGTCGTGCAGCTCGACCTTCACGAAATGCACGGGCGAGAGGCCGGCGGGGAAGTCGATTGCGCCGGCGTCAGTCGCGGCGCTGGGTTTCGCGCTGACCGGGACGGAGCGGTCGAGCTGGACGGAGCCGTCGAGGTTGAGCACGCGGACGCGGGCGGTGAGGCCGTCGGCCGCGGCGGGGAGCTGGTTGACGACCAGGAGGTGGCCGTTGCCCTCGTTCATCATCACGTGGAGCGATTCGCAGGCCTTCTCGGTGGCGAAGAGCGAGGCGTGCGGCTCGAGGTCGTAGCTGTAGAACTGCCAGACGAAGCTCGGCTGGGCGGGGTTGCTCATCCAGGTGAGAACGCCGACGCACGGGTTGAACAGCCGGGCGAAGCGGCCCTCGAACATCGCGCGGTAGGCCTCGTAGTTGGCGAGCTGCGCCTTGCGGTCGAACTCGGCGAGACCCTGCCACGGACCGAAGCGCTGCGTGATCAGGTCGGGATAGAGCGGGCCACCGCGGCCCTCCTGTGCGCCGCGGGTGAGGTCGTGCTCGGCCCAGTCGTCGTTGATCGTGTTCCAGTCCTTCTCTGGCATCATCGCCTTGACCGCCTCGAGCGTGGGAATGGAGACGCTGCCGAGTTCGGTCTTGAACGGCTCGAGGTTGGCGCCGAGGGCGGCGGCCGCTGCCGCGCCGGTGGCAGGGGCCGCACCGCCGGGGCCGCCGCGACGCGCGCCGCCGGTGGTGCCGTAGAACGAGCGCGGCGTGCGCCAGGAGTAGGGGCCGCCGGACTTGACGCCGGCGCCGTCGTTGGAGTTGGGGTGGTACATCCGCACCGGCTCCAGCTCGGCCATGATCTGCTTGATGCCGTCGGCGACGGCGGCGGGGCCGGGATCGCCCTCGTTGCGTCCGCACCAGAGCACGATGCTCGGGTGGTTGCGGAAACGGAGGACCTTCTCGCGGACGTTGGCGAGGTAGAGCGGGATGTCGCGGACATCGAGGCTGTCGTCGTTGTTGGCGACGCCGGCGGCGCGGCGGCCGCTGTCGCTGGGGTTGGGCTCAAAAAACTCGTCCCAGATCATGATGCCGTAGCGGTCGCACAAATCGTAGAAGTCCTCGCCGGTGCTCTGGCCGACCCAGTTGCGGATCATGTTACAATTGGCGAGCTGGTGAAAACGGATCTGCGCCTCGAGCCGCTCGCGCGGGATGCGTTTCATGGCCTCGTCCATGCCCCAGTCGCCGCCGCGGCACATCACGGGCACGCCGTTCACGGAGAGCGTGAGGTTGGCGGAACCGGGGACGAGGTAGCTGAGCTGGCGGATGCCGAAGGACACGTCGCGGTCATCGGATGCGAGGCCGCTCTCGGTGTCGAAGTGCAGGTGGAGGGAGTAGAGCTCGGGCTTGCCGTAGCCGTTGGGCCACCACAGACGTGGGTGGGCGACGTGGAGCGACGGGGTGGTGACGGAGTCGAGCTTGACGAGTAAAGTGCCCTGGGCCGGGACGGTCACGGGGACGGAAAACGAGCCGCCGTCGAACGTGCCGGTGAGCGTGCCGGACTGCGGGATGATGGTGGCGTTGCGCAAGGTGGCCTCGAAGGTGAGGTCGGCGGTGTCGGTGCGCGGCAGCGGCAGGGCAGAGGTGACGAGCGGGTTTTCGATGATGACCGGGCCGGAGGCGGCGAGGGTGACCTTCTGCCAGATGCCCATGTCGCGGTCGCGGATCCCCGGGATCCAGTCCCAGCCCTGGGTGGAGATGAACGTCGGACCGTCCTGGGAAAGGATGCCGCCGTTGCCGCCGGTGCCGGCGGCCTGGGTCTGTTCCTCGGGATCGGCGGGGTGGGGCGGCGGCTGGATGAGGACGGCGACGACCGCGGTGGTGCCGGGTTGCACAAAGGAAGTCACGTCGAAGAGCCCGCGGGCGAACGCCCCGCGGATGTCGCCGAGCCGGTGGCCGTTGACCCAGACCTCGGCAGTGTAGTTGATGCCCTCGAAGTTGAGCCAGACCCGGCGGCTGGAGTAGCCGGCCGGCACCGTGAACTGCGTGCGATACCAGTAGGACGTGCGGCAGAGGCTCTCGGGGATTTTGTCAGGGCGGTTGTTCTCGCCGTAGAGCGGCTCGGGATAGACGCCGTCGTTGACGAGGCTGGTCAGCACGGTGCCGGGCACGGTGGCCTTGAACCAGCCGGCGGGGGCGTAGGCGGCGGAGGAGACGACCGCACCGGTTACGGGGACCTTGGCGATATCCTGAAGCTGCCAGCCGGAGGAGAGCGTGACGGGGGCCGGGACGGCGGAGGAGCCTGTGTAGTTTTCGGACGTGGAGAGTATGGTCGTGCCGGAGCCCACAAACGCTAACTGCCGGTCCGATGGTTGCGACACGGCGGAGGCCGTGGGGGTGGAGCCGGCGGCGGGGCGGCTGGCGTCCGGGGCATTGCAGGCGGCGAGGGCGAGCAGGGCGAACAGGGTGGAAACGAGGCGCGGGGTGGGCGGCTTCATGCGGGCCACGGTGGCGGGCGGGCGCGCGGGGGGCAAGAAATCGTGAGCGGGGCGCGGATTACCATGGGGCCGGCGGGTCCGGCGGCGGCGCACTCGCAGGGTGAGGGCACCCCGCCTACAATTGCGATCGGGACGGCCCCGGCGCGAGATTTCCCGTTGACCCCTTCGCCTCCGCGGCGTGTTGATGGGCGCCCATGGTTCCCAGCGTCCTGATCGTTGATGACGAAAAGCACACCCGCGAGGGCCTGCAGCAGGCACTGGCGGAGAACTATGACGTGTCTGTGGCGGCCAACGCCGAGGAGGCCTTCAACCTGATGGCGGAGCAGGATTACGATGTGATCCTGACCGACCTGCGGATGCCGGGCAAATCGGGGCTCAAGGTGATCGACAAGGCGCTCGCGCAGCCGCACCGGCCGGCCGTCCTGATGATGACGGCCTATGGCAGCATCGACACGGCGGTGGACGCGATGAAGCGCGGCGCGGTGGATTTTCTCACCAAGCCCGTGAGCATCGAACGGCTCGAGGTGCTGATCCAGCGCGCGCTGAAGACCAAGACGCTGGAGGTCGAGGTGCAGCAGCTGCACGAACGGCTCGACGAGAAGTTCTCGTTCGAGGGCATCGTGGGGCATTCGCCGCGGCTCCAGGAAGTGATTGAGCGGGTGAAGCTCGTGGCGCCGTCGAAGGCGACCATCCTGATCGAGGGCGAATCGGGCACGGGCAAGGAGCTGATCGCGCAGGCGATCCACCAGGCCAGCCCGCGGGCCCGGGCGCCGTTCATCGCGGTGCATTGCGCGGCGCTCTCGGAGAGTCTGCTGGAAAGCGAGATTTTCGGACACGAACGCGGCGCGTTCACGGGCGCGCACGAGCGGCGGGTGGGGCGGTTCGAGGCGGCCGACACCGGTACGCTGTTCCTCGACGAAATCGGGGAAATCTCGGCGTCAACCCAGGTAAAGCTGCTGCGTTTTCTCGAGACCAAAGCGATCGAACGCGTCGGCGGCTCGAAACCGATCGAGCTGGACGTCCGCCTGGTGGCCGCCACCAACCGCAACCTGGAGCAGCTCGTGCGCGAGGGGAAATTCCGCGAGGATCTCTTCTTCCGGCTCAACGTCATCCGCATCACGCTGCCGCCGCTGCGCACGCGGACCGAAGACATTCCACTGCTGCTGGCGCATTACCTCGGGTATTTCGCGAAGGAGAACGCGCTGCCGCCGCTCACCGTCGAGCCGGGCGCGCTGCGCTATCTCCAGTCCTACCCGTGGCCCGGCAATATCCGCGAACTGCGGAATTTCGCCGAAAACGCCGTCGTGCTGCACCGCGGCGAGAAGCTCACCGAATACGACCTCGAGCCGAAGTTCCGCGGCGAGACACCCGCCGGGACACTGTCCGGCGGCCCGGCCGGCCAGGGGGCCGATCCGGCGCAGCGTTCGGCCAGCCCGGGCCTGGGCAGCGATCAGGCCTATGGCAAAGCCGGTTCGCTCTCCGTCGCCGACAACGAGAAGCGGCTGCTGCGCGAGGCGCTGATCAAGGCGCGCGGCAACCGCACGAAGGCGGCGCAACTCATGGGCGTGAGCCGCCGCACCCTGCATCGCAAGCTCGCCGACTGGCCCGAGCTGGACGTCATCGACCGATGAGCGCCCCCCCGCCGCCGCGTCGGCCCGGGTCCGCCGCCGGCCCGCTCCGCCGATGAAGTCCACGCAGGAATGGGTGTTTTGGCTGGAGGCCGGCGCGGGGGCGCGCTGGCTGCGGCGCACGGCGTTTGTGGCGCTGGCCCTCGTCCTCTCGCTGGTGACCGGCTACAAGCAGTTCCGCGGCGCGCGCAGCGAAGTGACCCTGGCGCAGGCCGATCTCGGCTGGCAGCTCGGCACCGGACAGGGGTTCACCACCCGCATCAAGTATCCGCAGACGGCCGCCTGGCTGGAGGCGCGCCACGAAAGTCTGGACGGCCGCGCGGCCTTTCCCGCGCTGACCGAGCCTCCGCTGTATCCCCTGGTGATTGGCGGGGCGGTGGCGGCGCTGCCGGCGGCGCGGCGCACGGCCCTCTTTGCCAGTGCCGGGGACCCGCCCGAAGGCTTTGGCGGCGATTACCTGCTGCTGGCGGTGAACCTGATCCTGTTCTGGGTGGCGGCCGCGCTGACCTTCGGCCTGGCCCGCCGCCTGTTCGACCTCCGGGTCGCGGTGGTGTCGGTGCTGGCGCTGATGCTCTCGTCGGGCGCCTGGTCGGCGACGGTCGCGGTCAACGGCACGCCGCTGCCGATGGTGTTGCTCCTGCTGCTGGCGGGCGCCCTGCTCCGGGCGGACCAGGCTGCGACCGGCGGCGCGACCCGGGCCTGGCTGGCGGCGGCGGGGGCGGCGGCGGGGCTGATGTTTCTCACCGACTATCCGGCCGGGGTCGTCGCGCTGGTCCTGCTGGCGTATGTGGCGGTGCGCTGGCGCGGCGCGGCGCGCGGGTGGGGCCTGCTGGCCGTGGCCGCGGCCTTCGCCGCCGTCACCGGGCCGTGGCTCGCGCGCAATGTCGCCCTGACGGGCAGCCCGGTGGGCCTGGCCTGGCAGGAGCTCGCGTTGCGCGCCGGCGACCCGACCGCCGACCCCGCGACCGTCCGCGCCACCCTCTCCGCGGCCGCCCCTGTCTTCAGCTTCGCCAAGCTGGGCAATAAGGGGCTGACGGCGGTGCAGACGGCGCTCAGCTCGGGCCTGTGGTCGGGCGGGGGGCTGTGTTGCACCGCATTCTTTGTCGCGGGGCTGCTGTATCGGTTCCGGCAGGACAGCGTGCGGCGGCTCCACGCCGCCACGGTGGCGCTGGTCGCGGTGCTGGTGGCGGCGCACGCGTTCCTCAACACCGGTGAGGGCGAACGGCTCCCGGTGGTGTATGCGGCGCCGCTGCTCATCGTGTTTGGCACGGGCTTTTTCGCCGTGCTGGTGGCGAGTCACGAGCGGTGGTCGGTCCGCTGGGCGGGGGCGGCGGCGCTGCTGCTGGTGGTGCAGGGCGCACCGCTGGCGCGGGAGGCGCTGGAGCCGGGCCGGGCGCATTTCACCTATCCGCCCTACTATCCGCGGGTGCTGGCCGACTGGGTCGGCCAGCCGACCGCGCAGCGGGGCTGGAGCGGGACGGGGTGGATGGCCGACGTCCCCGCCGGACTGGCCTGGTATACGGGTTTGAGTGTCTGGGCGCAACCCGCCGAGTTGGCGGACTTTTATGCGCTGGCGCACCGCCTACGCGACCGGCCCCTCGGCCTGCTGCTCACGCCGCACACCCTCGACCGCCCGTTCTGGGGCGAACTCACGGCCGACCGGCGCCCGGTCGATCCCCTCCGGGGCAACTGGGCGCAGATCTACGCCGGGCTCATCACGGGGCGCTTCCCGCCGCTCTTTTCCCTCTCGCAACCGGTCCAGCTCGCCGGCAACCTTGTGCTGCTGCGCGATCCGGCCTGGGGTCCGCCGCGATGAAAGACATTGCATTGCAACTCGGGTCTTCTCTAGCCTCTGACGTGACCTTCAGCCCACCATCGCCCATGAAACGCAGATGTCTCCGCCCGCTGGGAATTTTCATCCTCGTGCTGCCCGCCATGGCGGTGTACGCGCCCATCCCCGAGCAGGAGCAGGGCAAGCTGCTGACGGCCAGCGTGGGCGCCAGCCTGTACCATGACTCCAATCTCTTCGCCGCGCGCACCGGCCCGGTCAGCACCTTCGTCCACGAGCTGACGCCCAGCCTGAACCTCAACGCGTCGGTGTCGGACCAGACGTTCCTCTCCGCCAGCTACAAGCTCACGCTGGATTATTTCGACGACCGTCCGGGGCAGAAGCTCGTGCTCAGCCACGATTTTGACGCGCGTCTGGCGCACTCCTTTTCTCCCGGCTCGACGGTGGATTTCAACGACGAATACCAGATTCAGGGCAACCCGCAGTCGCTGCTCGCCGGGGTGCCGGTCAACACCGACCAGTCCTTCAAGCGCAACCAGTTCGATGGCCGCGGCACGATGGCGCTGAGCGAGCGCACCTCGGTGGCGGTCAAGGCCCGCCTGATCGACTACGCCTACAACAATGTCACCCTGGCCAACAGCATCGACCACAGTGAGAATCTGGTGGGGCTCGAGGGCACCTTCGAGGTGCAGCCCCAGATCAAGCTCAACGCCGACTACCGCTATCAGACCGTGGACTACCGCACCGACGGGGCCGCGAACAACAAGCACTCCAATTTCTTTCTCGGCGGCCTGAGCTACGCGGCGGCCCGCAAGCTCACGCTCACCCTGACCGCCGGCGCGGAAAACCGCCAGCGCGATGGCGCCGGCAACGTCACCGCTCCCAGCATCGAGCTGAGCGCCAAGTACGACTATGCGCAGGGTTCCTATCTCTCCGCGGGCTATTCCTACGATCTGGAGGAGACCTCCAACGTCGTGTTATACACCGATGAGAAGGTGAACCGGTTCTTCGTCAATGTGCAGCACGCCCTCGGCGGCAGCCTCACGGCCTCCGGTTCGATGGAAATCCTGCCCTCGCAGTTGCAGGGCCGTGCCGGCGTCAGTCCCGACCGGTCGGAGACCACGGATCGCTTCGGCCTCGGGCTCACCTGGCTGGCCGAAAAGAACTGGAGCGTGTCGGCGACCTACGACTATGACCGGGTGAGTTCGTCCGACGTGACGCGGGAATACAGCCGCAACCGCGTGGGCCTGAACGCCCGGTACTCCTACTGATCCCCCGGGCCGCGTTTCATGGCTTCGACCCCTGCCAGCAGCGACCAGGGCACGCTCGCTGATTTCTTCCGGCTGCTGCGGCAGCGGCTCGTGCTGATCGTGTTTGTGGCGGTCGTGGTGTTCGCGACCACGGCCGTGGTGACCGCGTTCCTGCCCAAGTGGTATCTTGCCACGGCCAAGGTGCGCGTCGAGAAGCCCGAGGGCGAGGTCAAGCTCTTCCAGGCCCAGGGCAACAACTACTACGACCCCGCCTTCCTGCAGGATCAGTTCCGGATCATGCAGTCGGCGAAGATCCTCCAGCCCGTCATCGCCAACCTCAAGCTCGGCGAGCGGCTGGCCGGCGACCTCGGCGTCACCGGGACGCTCCCGCCCGACCTCACCCAGGACTATCTGACAGGCAAGATGCTGCGGCTGGAATCGCCCCGCGGCTCCTCGTTCATCGAGATCAGCGTCTTCGCCCGCGAACCCGCCCTCGCCGCCGAGATCGCCAACGAAGTGGCCCGGGTCTACTCCAGCGACCGCATCGCCTTCGCCACCTCCGAGCAGAGCGAGGGCGTGGCCAAGCTTCAGCAGGAACTCGCCGCCCAGGAGGCCGCGGTCTCCCGCCAGCGCGACGAGGTCGAAAAGCTCCGCAAGGACCTCAACATCGCCGGCGTCGACCTCAACGCCCGCTACTCCGACATGGAGATCGAGACGCTGCGCCAGATGCAGAATTCGCTCATCGCCCTGAGCGTGGACGCCATCGGCCGCAAGACCCGCTGGGAGCGTTTCAAGAGCATCCCGCCCGACGAGCGGGTGGGGCTGGTGAACTCCGAGGTGATCCAGGACGCCAACATCCAGAGCCTGCTCCAGGCCTACCTGGTGGCCGACCAGAAGGTCACCCAGCTCAAGAGCCGCCTGGGCGAGGCGCATCCCGAGTTGGTCGCGGCGGTGGACAACCGCGCCAAGATCCGCGAACAGCTCGATGCGCAGCTCCACGGATACGAGAGCGCCCTCGAGATGGCCTACAAGGAAGCCGACGCCCGCGTCGCCGAGCTCAAGAGCCAGCTCGCCCAGGCCAAGGTCGACCAGATTCTCTCCGCCCGCGACCGGGTCCGACCCTTCGAGGAAGCCGCGCAGAAGCTTGACGACGAGACCCGCCTGTTCACGACCCTCAAGCTCACGCTTCGCCAGCGGGAGATCGACTTCCAGTCGCCCAAGCGGAGCATCGAGCTGCTCGATCCGGCGGTGCCTGCGCGGCAGGCGGCCCGGCCCAGCTGGATCATCAACCTGGTGCTCGCCTTCTGCTTCGGCGGCGCGCTCGGGATCGGCGCGGCCGTACTGGTGGAATACTGCGACACGAGTTTCCGCAATGTCGCCGACTTGGAGAAACGTCTCGGCCGCCCGGTGCTCGGGGTCATACCCTTTGCCTCCAGCCTCCCGCTCGCGCTCGACGCGGCGGATCCGGCCGCCACCGAGCCTTACCGGGTGCTGCACACCAACATCAATCTCGCCGCCAAATCCGCCGCCGCCCGCACCCTCGTGCTGCTGTCCGCCGGCCCGGGCGAGGGCAAGTCCACTACGCTGCACATCCTCGCCCGCGTGATGGCGGCCGCCGGCGAACGGGTCCTGCTGGTCGACTCCGACCTGCGGCGGCCCACCCAACACCGGCTGGCCGGCACCGCGAAGTCGCCGGGCCTCTCCGACTGGCTGCTGGCGCAGGCCCCGCTCGATGCCGTGATCCAGCGCGGCCTCGCGCCCGGCCTGGACTTCATTCCGGCCGGGGGCGGCGGCCACCTCTCCCTCGGCCTGCTCCAGGCGGAGCGCCTCAAAGGTCTCATCACCGAGCTGCAGCCGCGCTACGACCGCATCCTGTTTGACGCGCCGCCGGTCATCGGGGTGAGCGACACCACCGCCCTCGCCAGCGTGGTCGAGGATGTCGTGCTCCTGGTCCAGCACCGGCGCAATCCGGCGGACATGGTGCTGCGCGCGCAGCAGATCGTGGAGGCGATCCGCAAGCCCCTGCTCGGCGTCGTGCTCAACCAGGTGCCGCCGCGGGGTGGGGACGACTACGGCTATTACACCCGCAACTACGACTATTACTCTCACCGCGGCGGCCATGAGCCGCCGGCCGGACGGACGGCGCCGGACCGCGGCCCCGAACGGATTGCTTTTCCTCCCTCCGGCGGAACGGCCTGACCCGCTTTGGGTTTGCCGTGCGGCCGGGGCTGCGTTGCCCTCTTTCTCCTCCATGCGTCTTCTGTCCATCCTTGCCCTGCTCTTTGCCGTTCCGCTCGTCAGCCCCGGGGCCGACCTCACGGTGGTCGGCTCCGACCTGCTCGGGGAGGGGTTTGCCAAGGGGGTGACGGACTTCGCACACCGCACCGCGCTTCCGCTCAAGCTCGACATGGCGGGGACCCGGGTGGGCACCGAACGCCTCCTGGCCGGCGGCGCGGACCTGGGGCTGTTCGTGTTCACCGCCCGCGAAAAACCGCCCGGGGAACCCTTCGTCGCCCTGACCGCCGCCTATCACACCGCCGTGGTGGTGGTGCCGGCGGACATGATGCTGACGCAGATCACGATCCAGCAGCTGCGCATGATTTACGGTGACAGCGAGGCCTCGACCTACCGGATCTGGTACGACCTCGGGGTGCGGGGTGACTGGAACAGCGCAACCATTCTGCCGTATCTCAACGGCTCCGGCGGCGGGCTGTCCTACGACCTGTTCCGCTATACGGTGCTCACCTCGCCCAAGCTGCGGCCGACGGTGATGGTGACAGAAAATGCGGCGGCGGCGCTGAAACGCATTTCCAACAAGGAGGGTGGCATTGCGGTGGTGCCGATGCTGCCCGCCAGCGAAACCAAGCTGAAGACACTGCTGCTGGCCCGGGGTGCGGCCGATGTGGCGTTTGGTCCGACGCCGGACAACATTCACAACGGGGATTATCCGATCCGCCTGCCGCTCTACCTGGTCTTCCGGAAGGATGCGACGAAGCGGCTGCTGCCGCTGCTGCGGTTTCTGTTCAGCGAGGATGCGGTGCCGCTCTGGCAGGGGGCGCAGCTGGTGCCGTTGCCGGCCCAGGCGCGGACGGCCGCAGTGTTTGGGTTGGAAGCACCGTAAAAACCTGTTGACGCGGCCCGGTTGCGCGTTTTTGCTGCCCCTTCTTCCGCAGGCGTAGCTCAGTTGGTAGAGCACCACCTTGCCAAGGTGGACGTCGAGAGTTCGAGTCTCTTCGCCTGCTCCATTTCAGATAAGCGGCCGGGGGCGACCCTAGCCGCTTTTTTGCGTCTTAACGCGACAGGCTGAGGAGCTTGCGAAAGTGGGCTTGTGCGACCCGGCGCGACAGCCGGCGACTCGGAAAGACCCGAAATGACCCCCGCGTGTGCAGTCAGTTGTGTTGTCCGATTTCCGCAGTTGAGAGAGGGCAGGGAGGCCATTGCCTGCTGTAACGGAAGGTGCGACGTGTCGGTGTAAACCTTCATCGTCAGCTTGAGGTCGCTGTGCCGCATCAGCTCCATGCTGGCCCGAGGGGAGACGCCATTGACTGCCAGCATGGTGCCGAAGGTCGTCCGGAGGGAGTGCAGGTCAACCCGCCGCCCGTGCTCATCCTCAAACGGAATTCCGGCCTTCTCGAGGTCCTTCTTGAAGGTCGGCACCCGCGGGACCGTGCCGCGGAAGACCCAATCAGAGGGCTTGGCGTGGGCGGTCTTCGACGCTTTGAGCGAGGCGACCAATTCAGGGCGCAGCCCGTGCACCGATTCCTTGCGGTTCTTGGAGATCGAGGACGGCACGCGGAGGGTGGGCGGCACCGCATCCAGGTCGAAATGCTCCCATTTAAGCCCGTTCAATTCGGCCCGGCGCAATCCGGTGTAAAGCGCAGCGAGGTAAACCGCCGCCCGATGGGGTGGGGCGACATTCAGCAGCTTTTGCGCCTCGGTCGGTGACAGCGCCCGACGATAGCTGCCCGGTGAGCGGTTGGGGACCTTTTCAACCTGCTTGAGGGGATTGGCGAGGATCAGTTGCCGGCGCTCCATCCATCGCAGGAGGCTCCCCATGGCACCGAGCAGGCAATTGCGGGTTTTTGGGCTCAATCCGCTTTTCCGGCTCCATTCGGAAAAAGACTGCACGTTGATGTCGCGCACCATCACCCAGCCGCACCGCTCGCAAAGCTTGGGGATGCAATTGCGGTATTTGCCGAGGGTGTTTCGTGAACGACCGTTGGCCGTGAGATCAGCCAGAAATGCCGCCAGATGCCCCGCAATCGGCGTTTGGGCGGCATCCCGCAGCAGTTTGGGTGCGATGATGCCGGCCTCTTCCTGCTCCAGGCGCTTGACCAGAGCCGTCAACTTTTGCTCGGCCACCCGCTTGTCAGTGACGTGCAAAGGAAAAACGCGGGTCTTGAGCCAGGAATCAAGACGCACCTTGCCGGACCATAGCCGGATCTTCTTGCCGTGGGAGAAGGATTGAAAAGGAAAGCAGATCATGGGTGGGCTCCTTGGGTATTCCGGCGTTCGGTCAGTCGTTGCAGGTAGGTGGTTACGTCGGCCAACAGCACCCGGGAGGCACGACCAATCTTCAGCGGGCGGGGAAATTCGCCGGCATTGATGAGCCGTTCCAGTGTCCGTTTAGAGATGGCAAGCGCCTTGGCCGCCTCATCGAGGGTCAGAAGGAGGGCGTCGATTGTGCCGGGTGCAGCGTTCACGGCTTTTCCTTTGGCCGGTCAGCGGACTTTTTGGCCGATGTCGGTTGATGTGGGGTGGGTTCGACCGCCCACGACGGCCGGGCCTTGTCGATTTGCTTCTGGGTGACGATGCCCTGGGAGACGGCCCGTTCTTCCAGTTCGGCGCGCCAAGCCCGAACTTCGCTGACGGGGATGTAAGCGTAGGGCGACTCGCGGACGATCTTCTTGCCGCCCCAAAAAGTGGTTTTGCGGTGGGTGACGTGGAAAAGGAACATGGAGAGCCGCCCCTCCTGAATCCGCTTGTAAACCCCCGCCCGCGTGACTGGGCAGTACATGCCGACGCCCCCGGGTGAGACCGAAGGCCCGATCAAGTCGGTCAACGCGTCGAACCAGGCTGAGCTTTCCTCCTGCGAGCCGTCCTTGCGGTAGACGCGTGTGCCCTCGTCCTTTTCTCCGATGATGGGAAGCATTTCGGCAGGGACCTCGACGTGCGGAAAATTAGTAGGCATTCCGCAAACAGGCATGGGGTATGCGGAATGTCAACTTGTAATTGCCGTGCTGCGAACGCTTCGATTCCAGCGATCACACACGACCGCCGCAAAAGATCGGCCTTCCGCTGCACCACTCGGGGTGGTTCCACTCCAGGCCGACCCTTTGCGGCGGTGTCGGGCCTACGCCTCGCACCTTCCATTCCATCGCCGCCCCGGGGGTTGAGGGGATTTCACGAGCAAAGGCGGCGATTCCATTCCAGGTGCGAGCCGCCCGGCGTCAGGGGACGCCGTCTTGCGCCGCCTAGCCCGGCGCGCTGATATCGCAAGAAAGCGGCGACTCCATTTCATGTTGTCGGTGTCTCGAATCTGCGCCAAAATGTGCGCAAAAAATAGAGTTGCGGGTGATTGGTCAGAACTCAGGATAATTGCATGTGCGATTCTATTCCAAGAAGAATGGCTGGATGGGCTATCAAAACGCTCGACTCAGACCGAAGCAGATGGCGAATCGGCCTGATCCTGAATCGGCTGATGTTGGCGCTCTTCTTTTCATCTACTTTCTATGCCCAAATTCTAAATGCTGTTCCAAATCCTGAGCAGTGGAACGCAGTGACTGGTAACATTCTTGTATCGACAAATTGGAGCCCTCACACTGTTCCGATCGGCGGTTACAATACACCAGTCGCAATTATTGACAACGGTGGGACCGCTGTGATGTCGGCTGGCTATTACTATTCGCCAAGCATTACAATAGGTAATGTAAGTTCTGGGTCAATGCTGATGACTGGAGGCACAATGCTGTTTGATTATGGGCTTGGCCTTGTAGTTGTGCTTGGTAATAAGACCGGCTCAACAGGCACGCTAACGGTTTCGGGAGGCATTTTCGAAACGAATGAATTCTATCCCGGTCAATCCTATCCCCCGCTGGAGATTGGAGTCTCCGGAAAAGGTCTTTTGACGATCAATGGAGGCTTTGTGCAAGCGGCTAATACCTACCTGGGTTATGCCACGGGAGGCGTTGGAACAATTAATATCACCAGTGGAGAACTTCTGGCCAATTGGATTGTGCTGGGGAACGTCGCCAACAGCACTGGCATAATTAATGTGACAGGTCCTACTTCAACGATTTCAGCGGGATCAATTATTTTCAGCAATGGCGGCAACGCGACTCTTAATATATCGAATGGTGGTAACGTCACTGGGGCATTTTACACGCCGACATATGGAACTGCGATTCTCGGAGGGGCAATAGGCAGCGCAGGTAGCCTGAGCATCGATGGGGCTGGTTCCGTACTAAACGCAACGGGAATTGCCTATATACAAAACGGTGGCGTCAATATCACCCGTGGTGGTGTTGTCAATACAGATACTATATTTGTGTCTCCAAGGCAAGGTGGTGATGCTATAATAAATGTCTCCGGATCTGGATCTCAATTAAACTTATTTTTCAATAAAGGCTATGGGTACCTTGGCGCATCTCCGGGCGGGACAAGTGGCGTCTTTGTTGCCGATGGGGGGGCGATTACAGGTGTGCAGGTCGCGCAAATATCAGGCAATCTAGCAGTGGATGGCCTTGGTTCGGTTGTGAATATTTCTCAGGAGCTCGATCTTAACGCTAACAATATAAATGATGGGTTTGTTAATATAACAAACGGTGGTGTCATTAATGTTGGGGATGTGACTGCAGGCATCGGCGGACTCAATATAAATTCCAACGGACGGGTTGTTATAAGAGCAGGTTCAATCAGTGGAGGTGTCAATGTTAACTCCAACGGTTACATCAGTGCATACGCTGGTTCGATAAGTGGCGGCATCAATCTAAATGGTGGCAAACTAGGCCTCTATGGCACGTTGCATGCAGATAATCTTAGCTGGAATTCAGGTGCAATCTCCATGAATCTATCCGGTGTGGACAATGCCTCCAACTTGTTGGCATTGAGTGGAAGTCTGATCAAAGGATCGGGTTCATTATTCAATATCGATTTTCGCGGGACTGGCCTGGCTGGGCAGACCTACACGGTGATGACCTTTGTCACCGGGGAGAGCGGCTTTGGGGTCAACGATTTCAGCTACGGGGATCTGGCCCCCGGACTCATGGGCAGTTTCAACCTGGATGCCAATGATCTGACATTCACGACAACGGTTATTCCCGAAGCCTCCGCCTTTCCCGCCTTGGCCGGGCTGGGAGTGCTGGGCCTGGCGGTGCTGCATAGACGTAGTACAGTGAGCGCGACCCATAGCAGGCATTGAACTGCTGGCCATTGCCCGGACCTTGCGCGTCCCGATTCAGTCGCTGTTTGATTGACCGCCATCGGTCTCAGGATACATCGGCTCAAATTCTGGGAAATACAGATCGCCCAGCGAAACCCGTATGCCGAGGGTAATTTCCCTCGCTATGACTAGTCGATTCTGAAGGCCAAGGCTGATTGCAAATTCTCGAATGAGCCAACGATAGGGTGGGTCTTCCCAAAGCGGATCTAAACAGTTTTTGTGACGTATCCAAGTGGCATCCTCTCCGAGGGGAGAAGGGTCCAAGCCGTCAATTCTGGCCTGTCTTGTATTCTGGTACACATCGGGCACGACTGCGCAGATGATGTCCCTCAAAATGGATGACCAGTTTTTGCCGAAGGCGACTTGCATGCCCCCTTCTTTGACATGGAAGCGTGATGCAAATTTGGCCAGCTTGGCCCTAAAGAGGAATGAACGGTCGCTGACGAATTGAAAACGGGTGCTGACGTGCCGGGCTGAAACCGAGTACCGAACCAGGTGGGCGCCCTTGTCAGCCGGGAGTCGGTTGCCGATGTGCTTGGCGATGTACTTGGCGAGATACCTGGCCAAACCCTCGGCATTGGTTTTGACCGGCAAAAGTTCCGTCCGACCAAATCGGTAGGCCTTGGCCGTTTTTCGCCAAAACGCCCACTCCTTGCGAAGCCAGGGATTGGCGCTGCCATAGTCGCCTTGGGAAACTTTGGCGAAGTTAAATCCCGACCGAATGTCCTCAGGGCACACCACCAGGACGTGCCAGTGAATCCTGCCCGACTTCATCCTCTCAACAACGGCGATGAAGCCTGCGTAACGCTTTGACAGGACCCCCGTCCGCAAACTGTTGAAACGTCGCTGAGCCTCTTTTATTTCGGTAACGTGATCAGCAAACGTGAGGGTCAGGAAGCCCAGCCTTTCGAAGCCATATTCTTGGGCCAAGAGCCTGACGTTTTCGCGGAGGGCAAACTCCGCCCGCCGATGGCCGCTGTTGAGGGGTTCGTTTGAGTTGTTACTAATTAGACAAGGAACGCCGGCCACCAGCCCGAGCGCCCGCTCCGCGGGCGCTTCGGGCTGGTCCGCCGGCGCAATCCGTGCCAGTTCGGTCCCGCTCATGGTTGGAGTCCTTTCGTGCTGGCAATGATGGCCAGGATTGCCGCGCGCAGTTCGGGGCGCAGGGTGGGCCACGCATTGACGATTTCGGCGAGGTCGGAAAAGGCGTGTGCAGTCAGTTGTGCGGCCGCAGGGTGGGGCGATTCTGCAACGAGCGCTTGTTTAACACTATCCGTTTCTCGCGCAGGTAGTTCGAGTCTCTTCGCCTGCTCCATTTCAGATAAGCGGCTGGGGGCGACCCCAGCCGCTTTTTTGCGTCTTAACGCGACAGCATCAGGCTTTTGCAAAACCGGCTGAGAATGACCGGTTGTCAGAGGTTGCGACTCTGAACGACCAGAAAAGACCCCTGCAGGTACAGACAGGGGTGCTGCACCTTTCGCGCAAGTAGCCTCTGGAGAAGAAGGCAAGGCCCGTGGCGCATTCAGGCGCTGGTCGAGCGCCGGGAGGTGACGGGAGCAGTGGGTTGGGGGATGACTTCACTTCCAATTGCACCCGTTTGGATCTGGATCTTGCCGCGAACCCTCGCGTCGCGCGGGTGATTTCATTTTATCTCGCCATGCCCGTCTTCGCCGGTGTTGCATCCGGAAAACAGTCACCCGTTGGTGGTCGCCAATCCCAAATCCCCATGAAAACACCGTGCTATGTCTCCGCGGCGGTCCTCTCAATTGGTCTCAGCGTGGCCTCGGCCCAGCCCGCCGTCGCTCCGCCCGCGGAGGCGGCTCCCACTCCTGCAACGACGGCGACTCCGGCCCCGGCCCGCGACGGGGGGGCGGCACGTCCGGCGATACCATTGCGCGACCCGCTCGCCGCCGGCTACGTCAAGGCCACCGAAATACCCGACGGCCAGGTGCCGCCGATGGAGGCCGATGGCAATTTCATCATCGGTCGGACCCACCCCCAGGCGCCGGAAATGAGCCCCGTCGCGGCCGGTCAGCCCAAGGGCAAAGTCTTCAAATTCACGCTCAACTCCACCGAGAGCAAATTTTACCCGGGCATCGCTCCGGGCGGACCCCAGCCTTACAAGCGCTCCGTTACAGTTTATGTGCCCGCGCAATATGTGCCCGGCACGGTTGCGCCGGTCTTGATCACCTCCGATGGCGACGGCCGGGCCTTCAATGTGCTCGACCATCTGATTCCATTGAAGAAGCTCCCGGTGATGATCGTGGTCGCCATTCCCCCCGGCGGCCCCGACGGGCGCGGCGGCGAGCGCAATCTGGAATACGACACCATGTCCGGCAAATACAGCGACTTCGTCGAGACCGAGGTGCTGCCGATGGCCGAGAAAGTTGCCAGCGTGAAGCTGACGGAAGATCCGGACGGGCGCGCCGTGATGGGCACCAGTTCCGGCGCGGCGGCGGGCATGATCATGGCGTGGTTTCACCCGGAGCGCTACCATCGCGTGCTCACATTCTCCGGCACGTTCACCAACAATCAATACCCAACCGATCCGGCCTATCCGCACGGCGCCTGGGGACTCCACGAAACGTTGATCCCGAACAGCCCCGTCCAGCCGATCCGCATCTACATTGAGTGCGGCGACCACGACAACTTCGGCGGGGCAATGCGCGATTGGGTCGAGGCCAACGAAAACATGGCGAAGGTGCTGACCGCAAAAGGCTATCACTACAAATTCGTCTTCGCCCGCAACGCCGGCCACACCGACCGGCCGACGATCTCCGAGCTCTATCCCACCGCGCTGCAATGGATCTGGCAGGGCTATCCGATCGAGGGAAAATAGCCGGGGCTGACCTTGGTCCCAGCAAAACACTCGCTGGCGCGCGCGCGGCTTGTAGCCTTGCTCACCTGGGCGTGGCCGGAGAAGTTTGGCCCCAGCGGGTTCAAGGGGGGCTACGAGCAGGGGCGGCGATCCCATTCCAGGTGCGAGACGCCCGACGTCAGGTGACGCCTTCTTGCGCCGCCTAGCCCGGCGCGCTGATAGCGCAAGAACGCAACGACTTCATTTCATGTTGTCGGTTTCTCGAATTTACGCCAAAATCTGCGGCGAAGTTGAATCACGACCGAATGTCCTCCAGGCAAGCCACCAGGAGGTGCCAGTGAATCTCACGGGCAGGATGCCCGTGCCGCGTTGCATGGGCATCCTGCCCATGTCAGAGGGAAGCCACGTCAAAACAAAGGACCGTGCAGTGAATCCTGGCCACGGTGGTTTTCGGCTTGAGAAACGGGGGGACGCTCAATCTCATGTCCCTCTCGCTGCAGTACCCCCTGCTCATCCCCTTCAAGGCCGTCTTCCGCGGCGGCGGCGCCGTGGGTGAAACCTCCTTCCTGAATGATTCCCGCCTGCTCGACTGGTGACGGCCCCCTCGGCTACCACAAGTTTTACCCCCTGCCTCCATGAAACCCTTATTCGCTCCGGCGATTCCCCTCGCGGTCCTCTCCGCCTTGTTGTGCGCCGTCGTCGCGCGCGGCCAGGTGGCCGATGCGCCCAACGCCCGGCCGGTCGCCGGCATCCCCGTCAATGATGTCGAGGCCAACGCCGGCACCTACACGCTGCCCGACGTCCTGACCCTGGCCAACGGCCAGCCGGTTAAGGACGCGGCGACGTGGTTCAGCCAGCGCCGTCCGGAAATCGTCAAAATTTACGAAACGCAGGTCTACGGCCGCATTCCCGCCACCGCACCCCACGTGACGTGGACCGTGGCCAGCGTTGACCGCAACGCCTTGGGCGGCACCGCCGTCATGAAGACGCTCGTTGGCCACATGGGCAGCCCGGATGGCCCGGCCATCAACGTGACCCTCTACACACCCGCCAACGCAACCAAGCCGGTGCCTGTGCTGATCGCCATTCAGTTTGGCGCGATGTTCCCGCCACGCGGGCGGGGCCCCGCCACCCCGGCCGTCGCTCCGGCCACCCCGACTCCCAACGGTTCAACGCCTCCCGCCGCCGGGTCGATTGCGCCGGCTCCGGCCTCAGCTGCGGCTCCAGCCGTGGCGATGTCGAGCGCGACGTCCAGCGCTGGTGCGGCTCCCACTGCGCCGGCCGGTGGCGCCGCTCCGGCTGCGCGCGGTCCGGCCGGTGCGCGCGGTCCGGGGCCGGTTTCACCCATTCCCCGATTGCTCGCGGCCGGCTTTGGCTACGCCACGCTGACCAAGGGCGACATCGAGACCGACATCGAGGGCCCCTCGCACAATCCGAACGTCAACATCGTCCGCAAACTCGCGCTCGCTCCCGGACAGACCGCGCCCGCGGCGGACGAATGGGGCGCCATCGCCGCCTGGGCCTGGGGCCTGAGCCGCGTTGTGGATTATTTCGAGACCGACAAAGATGTTGATGCCAAACGCGTGGCCATCACCGGTGGATCGCGTCTCGGGAAGACCGTTCTGTGGGCGGGTGTAAACGACCCCCGCATCGCGCTGGTCATCGCCTGCAGCAGCGGCGAAGGCGGCGCGGCGCTGTCCCGGCGCAATTACGGCGAAACCATCGCGCACCTGGTCGCGCCCGACCGCTACCCGTATCAGTTTGCCGCCAACTATGCGAAATACGCCGCGCATCCCGAAGAGGCGCCGATGGACACGCACATGCTCGTCGCGGCCATGGCCCCGCGTCCGTTGCTCCTGCACACGGGGGCCAACGGCGACAACTGGTCCGACCCGAAAGGCGAATATCTCGCCGCCATCGCGGCCACCCCTGCCTATGAGCTGGTGGGAAAAAAGGGCTTGGACCGTTCTCCAAAGTCGGAACCCGTCACATCGGAATTGGTGGGCGAAGACCTCGCTTTTTATCTGAACAACGGCGGTCATGCTTCCCTGAACTGGGACATTGCCCTGCAATTCATGACCAAGCATCTGCATCCCGAGAAATAAACCTAAAAAGCGCCGTTGAAACCACGGATTCCACGGATGTGCACGGATGATCAATCCATGGCAGATGTTCCAGCCTTTACCCCGCAGGTGAGCAGTTTGCGCGGGATCATTCTTTTCAATCGTTTGTATCCGTGTCACCGGTGTAATCCGTGGTTGGATTGAACTGCCGAAAACAGGATCAATCGTTCCGGTCCAAATTCATTTCACCTCCCCTTGAATAGCTCCCGCTCCACCCTTGCGTTTCGGTCACTGCCCGGCCTGACGCTCGCGCTGCTTGCCGCGCTGACCCTTACCGCCCACGCCCAGCAGGCGGCCACGCCGAGCGCACCTGCGGCTCCGACCTCACCTGCTGCCGCCCCCGCTCCGGTTGCCGATCCGTCCGGCGGCACCGGCGCTCCGGCCGCCACTCCGGCTCCGCGGGCGGCCCGCCCGCCCGCGACCCCGGTGGCGACCATCCCGCGCGATGCCGGACCGTGGACGCCCAATGATTTCTCCAAGGCCAAGCCCGAGCTGCCGTCCCTCGTTGTGGCGGGCGATTCCACGGCGCAGACGGGCGATCCCGCGCACCGGGGCTGGGCCGCCTTGCTGGTGGATTATTTCGACCCGACCAAAATCAACCTCGTCAATCCCTCGATTGGCGGGCGTTCGTTCCGCAGCTTTTTCTACGAAGGCCGGTGGGACAAAGTGGTCGCCGGCCTCAAGCCGGGCGACATCGTCATGATCCAGTTCGGTCACAATGACGGCACCGGCAACAACGTCACGAACGCCAATGGCCGGCCGGATTTGGGCGGGCTCGGCGAGGAGACCCAGGACGTGACGCGCGCCGACGGCAAGGTGGAGACGGTCCACACCTTCGGCTGGTATGCGCGCAAGTACATCAAGGATGTGCGCGACAAGGGTGCGACACCGATCCTGATGACAACGACGGTTTACAACCGCTGGAACAACGGGGCGTTTGCCCGCGCGGGCAGCAACGTGAATTTCGCGCGCCAGGTGGCGGCGCAGGAAAAGGTGCTGCTGCTCGACCACACCATGATCATCAGCGACAACCTCGAGAAGCTGGGTCAGACCGCCGCCTGGCCCCTCTTCAACGGGGACAATCTGCATACCACGACGCAGGGTGCGATCGCCAACGCCGAGATGTTCGTCGCCGGCATGAAGGCACTGGGCATCAAACCCGTGGTCGAGGCCCTGAACGACAAGGGCAAGGTCATCCCGGCTTATCAGCCCACCGCCGCGCCGGCGGTTCCACCCAGTTCTGCCTCCACCCCGTCTGCTCGCGGGACCCCTTGATTTTCGGCCCGTGGCCGTACCGGGCCGGGAATTGACTCCGCAAGGCAGTGCGTCCCCAGACTTGTCCGGCTTGGCTGTAGCCGGGGTCGCTGACCCCGGTCCCTGAGTCTGTCAAAGCTCGAACCCCGGTGTCACCGACCCCGGCTACAGTCGAACCACGGGTGGATTGCAGCGGTTGAAGGTGGAGCGCATTGACCGCAATGCGCTGGTTTGCTGGTGAAGAGGCGAAGCGCGTTGGGGTCAACACGCTCCACCCACAGAGCTGGGGTGGCTGAGTCATCGACCCAGGCTGCGCCATGAATTGCCAGGATGAATCCGGCGGGATTATCCGGCTGGCGAAAGTCAGGCGTTGACAGTCGAAGGCGCGAGAGCCTGCCTAGCCGGGTCGTGACCCCTACGATTCTTTCGAGCCTTACCCCGGCTGACCGTCTGCCCTCGGGCGCACGTGTCCGCACGTCTCAGCGCGCCGTATCTCCAGCATGAGAATTATTCCTATCACTCTGCTGCTGGCCGTGCTGTTGCCAACCGTTTCCCGGGCCGTAGCCCCGGTGCGCTCGGGAGTCGTGATCCTCGACGCCACGCAGTTTCTGGGTGAGATGCCCTATGACGATACCGCCAACAACGGCCGGGGCGGCGGTGGGGGTGGGCGCCGGGGTGGGGCGGCCGCGCCGGCGGCCCCCGCGTTCACGTTCGAAAATTTCTCCATCAACCTAGGCGCACCGACTCCCTTTTCCGCCAAGGCCAACCTGCCCCGCGCGGGCACTTGGTATCTCTATGTGCGGTCGCGCAGCACCGCGGACGGAAGCTCGTTCAAGGTTACGGTGGCCGGCCAGCCCAGCCCCGGCACCTTTGGCGACGCCGCCGCCGGCGCGTTTCAATCGGGCGGCAGCTTCGAACTTCCGGCCGGGCCGCTCAAGGTCACCCTCACCGACATTCATCCCGGCAGCGTCTTTGACGTGCTGCTGCTCTCGCAAAAACCGGATCTCAAGGAGTCCGACCTGGAGCCGCTCCAGTATCCCGAGGACATTGTGCTGCTCAAGGAGTATCCCCTGCCGGTCGCGATCGACGGGGTGAAGTTCGGCGACCTCAACGGCGACGGCAAGACCGACCTGGTGGTCCTCACGCCCAATTATTCGACCTACGCTTTCGACAACAGCGGCAAGGAACTCTGGCACTACGACGCCCCGCTGGCGGGAACCTCGGACCGCGGGCAGTTTGAGGCTCCGGGCAGCGTCTGGGATTTTGACCAGGACGGGAAGGCCGAGGTCGTGGCGTGGCGAATGATCGGGCAGAAGGAGTACCTCGTGATGTATGATGGTGCGACCGGCGCGATCAAACATCAGATCGAGTGGCCGACGAAACCGCTGCCCCACGTCTACAACAACTTTCGCACGGCCATCGCCAAGCTGCACCCGGGCTATCCCGACAGCCTGATCGTCTACTCCGATTCCGGCGGCACCGTCTCGATCAACGCCTATGGACCGACCCTCAACCTGCTCTGGTCCTATACCCATCCGCGCCTCAAGGACTACCACGGCCACTACATTTATCCGGTCGACATCAACGGCGACGGCATCGACGAGGTTTACCTGTCCCAAGTGATGCTCGATGCCAACGGGCATGAGCTGTGGAACAACTACGACCTGTTTCCCGACAACCACGACCACATCGACTCGGCGCGCTTCGTCGACCTGAACGGAGACGGCAAGCTCGAACTTGTCACCGGCCAGTCCGACGTCGGCACGGTGGTTTATGAGGCGACGACCGGCAAGCTCCTCTGGCAACGCTTCGCGAATCACAACCAGAAAATCGAAGCGGGTAACTACCGCGCCGACATCAAGGGCCAGGTGGTGGTGGCGAGTTCCCGTTTCTACACCGGCGGGCTGGGCGGACTGTTGCGCTGGTACGATCCCCAGGGCAACCGCATTGACATCTGGCCCTACAATCCGATTCCCGGCAACCCGAACTTCGTCAAGGGCGACTTCCGGGGCGACGGCAAGAACCAGCTCTTCTGGCAGCGTTTCCGCATCGAGCCCGACGGCACGGGCACGATCGCGTTTCCCGACGAGGTGTTCCACATGTTCGACTTCATGGGCACGGGCAACGACCAGGTCATCACCGTCGGTCGCAATGGCATGGTCCGGGTCTATGGCTACAAGAACGCGAAGTCCAACCCGACGCCGGAGAAAAGCGATCCGGTGTTCCGCGCCCACACGATTTCGAATCACACGCACTACTGAGTTGATCCAGCCATGACCATTTTCCATTCCAGCCCGCCCCGTGAACGCCGCCACAGCAACGGCGATGGTCTGAGCGGAGCGATGTGTTTGGAGCCGGACTTCGTGCCTGTGGATCGGCGGAAAACCGGGTTGGGCTCTCTCGGCCAGAAGGTAGGGGCGGTGCTCGTCGCCGCCCTTGGTGGGAGAGGCGCACGGGCGTCGACTGGCGACGCCCCTACAGTTCGCCCAAACGCCATGAGCCCATTGCGGGCCGCGATCCTGGGTTCCCTGGTCCTTTCCACCGCCGTTTTCGCCGGGGTGTTTTATGCGGACGGCGCAACGACGATGCATTTCGCGTTCGAGGGCAGCCCCAATGGAGACCGCCCGATTGTCCGCCCGCCGGCAATCTATCACGCCGATGACGGCTTCGGGTTTGTCAATTCCCCGGGCTTGGTCGGCACCGCGCGCGGTGTGACGGCGCCGAAATACTTTCGCTTTGATGTCAACCTTCCCGCCGGCACCTACGATGTCACCGTCACCCTCGGCGGCACGGACGAGGAATCGGTCACCAGCATCAAGGCGGAGAACCGCCCGACGACGGTGCAGGACGTCCAAGTGGCTCCGGGTCGGAACGTCGTGAGAACATTTACCATCACCGTGCGGCATGGCGCTGCGGGCGACACCTCGCTCGAAGGTGACGGCCGGTTGAACCTGGAGTTTTCCGGCACGGGCCCGTCGCTGATGAAGCTCGATATCGCGCCGAGCGCCCAGCCACCCCCGGCCTGATACCATTTGCGCTTTGCATTTACATTGTAGGGCTCGACCTTGCGTCGAGCCTTGGCAGCAAGGGAAAACAGCAAGGCCTCACGCGAGGTGAGGCCCTACAAAAGAGTAAATCCGTCGGGCCATTGGTATGAGTCGTGCGGCTGCCGGGCGACCGCATTTCCGGCGCGAGACAAAAAACACTTGTGGGGTCATCGCCCGGCGGTAGGGTGGGGTGGTTCCCTGTCCGCCTCCCAATCCAACCTGCTCCCCTTTTGCCGAAGAGAATATGCCCTCCCGAGCCTTGGCGACGGAGGGTTTTCCATTCACGTTGCCGCTATGAAAGCCGCCAATTTTTTTACCCTGCCGCCCTCGCTCGCCGCGTTTGCCACTTATTTCAACCCTGACGTCGCCCCATGGGAGTGGCTGAACCAGATTGCCCTGGCGCTGGCGGCGCAACCGGCGGGACCGGCGCTGCTGACAATTCCCGCGGGCGTGCACATCGAGGGGGCCGTCTGGCTGCACCCGACCGTGAAGCTGCCGGCCACCGCCACCATCATCGGCCCGGCCTGGATTGGACCGGAGACGGAGATTCGCGCGGGTGCCTTCATCCGGGGCCGGGTGATTGCCGGCGCCCGCTGCGTGCTGGGCAATTCCTGCGAATTCAAGAACTGCCTGCTGATGGACGGCGTGCAGGTGCCGCATTTCGGCTACGTGGGCGATTCCATCCTCGGCAACGGCGCCCACCTCGGCGCGGGCGCGATCCTCTCGAACCTGCGGCTCGACAACAAACTCATCGCGGTGCGGACGGCCAACGTCACCTTTGACACCGGGCTGCGCAAGTTCGGCGCGATCCTCGGGGACAAGGCGGAGGTCGGCTGCAATGCCGTGCTCAACCCCGGCACCCTGCTCGGGCCGCGCGCGCTGGTCATGCCGGCGATCGCCGTCGGCGGCTATGTGCCGCCCAACACCATCGCCCGCCACCGCCAGACTGTGGCCTTCATGCCCCGGGGCGACTAAATCGTTCTCGTTCTCCTCCTCGATCTCGTTCTCCATTCCGGATCGAGAATGAGAACGAGGAGGAGAACGAGAATGATTGCCAGATTCCGCATTCCGCACTCCGTAATCCGCACTTCCGCTCATGCGCATCCTCACCGGCATCACCCCCTCGGGCACGCTCCACATCGGCAACTACTTTGGCGCCATGCGGCCGGCCATCGAACTGCAGACCCGCGGCGAGGCGTTTTACTTCATTGCCGACTACCATTCACTGACGGCGCTGACCGACGCGGAGGCGCGGCGCCGCTACACACACGGTATTGCGCTCGACTGGCTGGCCTGCGGGCTCGATCCGGCCCGGGCGGTTTTCTGGCGGCAGAGCGACATTCCCGAGGTTTGTGAACTGATGTGGATCCTCGGCACGCTCACGCCGATGGGGCTGCTCGAACGCGCGCACAGCTACAAGGACAAGACGGCGAAGGGCATTTCGCCCAACTTCGGCCTCTTTGCCTATCCGGTGCTGATGGCGGCGGACATCCTCCTCTACGACACGAACCTCGTGCCGGTGGGCCGGGACCAGAAGCAGCACGTCGAGATGACGCGCGACATGGCGATCAAGTTCAACCAGACCTACGGCGAGACCCTGGTGGTGCCAGAGCATGAGATCCGTGAGAACGTCGCGCTCGTTCCCGGCCTCGACGGTCAGAAGATGAGCAAGAGCTATGGCAACACGATCGAGATTTTCGGCGAGGAAAAGACGCTGCGGAAGAAAATCATGGGGCTGGTGATGGACAGCCGCACGCCGGCGGAGCCGAAGCCCGATGCGGACAAGAATCTGGCGATCCAGTTGCTGCGGCTGTTCGCGCCGGCCGAGGCTGCGCTCGACTTTGAGAACCGACTGCGGGCGGGCGGCCTCGGGTATGGCGATCTGAAGAAGGCGCTGTTCGAACATTACTGGAATTACTTTGCCACCGCGCGGGCTCGCCGGTCCGAGCTGGCGGCGGATCCGGGTTATGTCGAGGGGGTGCTGCGCGATGGCGCCCTGCGGGCGCGGGCCGCCGCCGCCAGTGTGCTCACCCGCACGCGGAAAGCCTGCGGGCTGGCGTGACGGAAAGGGGAGCTGCCGGGCATCCGGCGGTTGCGGTCGGGGGAGGGGGGCGGGCTACCGCCTCGCCGGCCAATTGTTAACGAAATCGTTGACGGTGGCTGACGGGAGGGCATTACCATTGATTGTTTCGTCAATATCCGACAATACCTTCCCCGCTTGAACTTCACCCTGACGCTTCTGCGCTCCCAACTTGGCTGCCTGATCCCACAGGCCGGCAGGCTCTTGAGCTTTTTCCTGTCTCGACTCGTTGGTCGAGCACTGGATCCGATTTCCGTCGGCGTCTTGGTTGCTGGTAACCAAGCAGGATGGGGACAGTCTTTTCCCAAGCCAGTCCATGCCGTGATGCGGCCGGGAATGGCGCCTGAAAACCACGTCGATACGTAGACGCGGCCTCGCCCGTCTGCGAAGGGGAAGAATCTGTCTGAGAGGCACTTTAGCGGCTCCCAGGACTTGATTTTCCCCGCCGACCCCAACCCCCTTTCCCTTCACCTCCACCACACTCCCATGCGACACACCATCTCCGTCCTCGTTGAGAACAAGTTCGGCGTGCTGACGCGCGTGGCCGGGATGTTTTCCGGCCGCGGCTTCAACATCGACTCGCTCAACGTCGCCCCCACCCATGACCCGTCCCTGTCGCGGATCACCGTGGTTCTCATGGGCGACACCTCGGCGCTGGACCTCGCGATCAAGCAGCTCCGCAAGCTGGTCAATGTCGTGGACGCCATCGACTTCAAGGAGGGCCAGGCGGTCGTCCGCGAGCTCATGCTGGTGAAGGTCAAGGCCGACAGCAAGACGCGCTCGGAGATCATGCAGATCTGCGACATTTTCCGCACCAAGATCGTCAATGTCTCCACGACTGATGTGATCATCGAGGTCACCGGCGACGAGGGCAAAGCGGCTGCGTTTCTCAAGCTCCTCGAACCCTTTGGCGTCCTGGAACTGGCCCGCACAGGAGTGCTGGCCCTGAAGCGGTAATCCGGCCCTCCATCCGGTCCCGGTCCGGGGAGGGTGCGCCCCTCCCTTCTCCGCGCTCGACTTCACCCTGCCAACCTTCACCGTTTCACCTTTTCCAAAACCACCATGCCCGCCAAAGTCTACACCGACAAAGACGCCGATCTCGGCGTGTTCCAAAACAAGACCCTCGCCGTTCTCGGCTACGGTTCGCAGGGCCACGCCCATGCGCTCAACCTCAAGGATTCCGGCTGCCAGGTCATCATCGGCCTCTATCCCGGCTCCAAGTCCAAGGCCGTCGCCGAGTCCCACGGCTTCGAGGTGTTTGAGACCGGGGAGGCTGTGCGCCGCGCCGACGTCATCATGGTCGGCCTGCCCGACATGAAGCAGGCGGATGCCTACACGAGCTCGATTCTCCCGAATCTCGCCAAGGGCAAGACGCTCCTCTTTTCGCACGGCCTGAGCATTCATTTCGGCCTGATCAAGCTGCCCAAGGGCGTGGACTGCATCATGGTCGCGCCGAAGGGGCCGGGCCACATCGTCCGCCGCCTCTACACCGAGGGCAAGGGCATGCCGGCGCTTATCGCCGTCGCTCCCGGCAGTTCGAAGGGCGCGAAGAAAACCGCGCTCGCCTGGGCCAAGGGCATCGGCTCGACCCGCGCCGGCGTACTCCAGACCTCGTTCAAGGAGGAGACCGAGACCGATCTCTTCGGCGAGCAGGCGGTCCTCTGCGGCGGCGCCAGCGCGCTCGTGCAGGCGGGCTTTGAGACGCTGGTCGAGGCCGGCTACCAGCCCGAGATGGCCTATTTCGAATGCCTCCACGAACTGAAGCTCATCTGCGACCTCATGTATGAGAGCGGCATCGCCGGGATGCGTTTCTCCATCTCCGAGACCGCCAAGTATGGCGACATCACCCGCGGTCCCCGCGTCGTGAACAAGCAGACGAAGGCCGAGATGAAGAAGATTCTGAAGGAAATCCAGTCGGGCAAGTTCACCGCCGAGTGGGTCAAGGAGTACAAGGGCGGCCTCAAGAACTACAAGAAGCTCCTCGCCGCCGGCGAGAAGCACCCGATCGAGAAGACCGGAATCTACCTGCGCAGCATGATGCCCTGGATGAAGAAGAAGAACATCAAGGGCGTCCAGGCCGCCTACTGATTCACGTTGTAGCGGGGGGCGGGTGGTGAGTGGCGAGCCTTGCTTGCATCCTGCTCGCTCCCCGCTTCTCCCTCCTCGCACCTTTGAAAAAGCTCATCCTCGTCACCCGCAAGAGCCCGCTGGCGCTGGCGCAGACCGAGATGGTCGCGGCGCACCTGCGGGCGCGGCTCGGGGTCGAGACCGACCTGCTCAAGATCACCACGACGGGTGACCGGCAGGCCGACTGGTCGCTGGAGCTGAAGGGGGGCAAGGGATTGTTCACGACCGAGCTGGAGCAGGCGCTCCTCCGGGGCGAGGCCGACGTGGCTGTGCACAGCACCAAGGATCTGCCGGGCGACATGCCGGCCGGGCTCGCGCTGGCCGGCTACCTTCCGCGGGCTGACGCCCGCGACGTGCTCGTCCTGCGGGCCGGGGTGGCGGCGCCGAAGTCCATCGCGACCGGCAGCCCGCGGCGCCGGCTGCAGATCGCGCAGCTTTATCCGGCCGCGCAGTTCACGGAGATCCGCGGCAACGTGGACACGCGGCTGCGCAAGATCGGGGCCGACGGCGTGGCGGATGCCTCCATCCTCGCCGCCGCCGGGCTGGCGCGGCTGGGGATCGGAAACTGGCCAGGGGTGGAATTTCACGCGCTCGGCTTCGAGACGATGGTGCCGGCGGTCGGGCAGGGCGCGGTCGCCATTCAATGCCGGGCGGCGGATGCGACGAAGTTCGCCGGGATTTTTGATGCGCATACCGCGCGCATGGTGGACCTCGAGCGGGCTTTTCAGACGGCGCTCGGGGGCGGCTGCCACACCGCCTTTGCGGCGCATGCGACCGAGGAGCTGCTGTATTTTTTCCACGAAAAGACCGGACTGCAGCGCCTCCCGCTCGTTCCCGCCGACTTTGCCGGGCCCACCGAAGCAGCCCGCCGGATGCTATCCGGGCTGGGATTATCAATTTAGAACCACAGAGACACAGAGGACACGGAGTAAACCGAGCCACATTTTTGCTTGGTCTCTGTGAGCTCTGTGCCTCTGTGGTGAAATACAACCCATGTCTAAAGGCATTGTTTATCTTGTCGGCGCCGGTCCGGGGGACCTCGGGCTCGTCACCCTGCGGGCGAAGGAGCTCATTGGGCGGGCGGATGTGCTCGTCTATGATTACCTCGTCCACCCCGAGCTGGTGAAATGGACCCGGCCCGGATGTGAGACGGTTTATGTCGGCAAGCAGGCCGGCTGTCACACCGTGGCGCAGGAGGAGATTGAGGCGCTGCTGGTGAAGCACGCGGGGGAGGGGAAAACCGTGGTGCGGCTGAAGGGCGGCGACCCGTTTGTCTTCGGCCGCGGGGGCGAGGAAGTCCGGACCCTGGCGAAGCACGGGCTGGCGTTTGAGGTCGTGCCGGGGGTCACCGCCGCGCTGGCCGCGGGAGCCTATGCCGGCATCCCGCTCACCCAGCGGCACACGAGTTCCTCGCTGATCATCCTGACGGGCCATGAGGATCCGCAGAAGCCCGAGCTGCAGGTCGACTGGCGCAGCTACGGCGCGCTGCGGCACGCGACGCTCGCGATTTACATGGGGATGGGCCACCTGCGCCATATCCTTGCCGAACTTGCCGCCGGGGGGCTGGGCCCGGACACGCCTGCGGCGGTGGTGCAGTGGGCCTCGCTGGGCCGGCAGCGAAGTGTCGCTGGCACCGTGACGACGCTGGCCGCGGCGGTTGAAAAGGCCGGGTTGGCCGCCCCCGCGATCATCCTCATCGGTGAGGTGGTGCGCAATCACGAGGCCATTGACTGGTTTGAACACCTGCCGCTGTACGGCCGGCGCGTCGCCATCACCCGCACCCGCGACCAGAACAGCGAGCTGCGCGACAAGCTGGAGGTGCTCGGCGCCGAGGTGCTGGAGCTGCCGCTCATCCGGGTGACAAAGGATGTGAGCAAGGAGGGCCTCGTCGAGATCCTCGCCGAACTGGGCCGCTACGACTGGATTGTCTTCACCAGCGCCAACGGCGTGCGGTACTTTTTTGAGGAGTTTTTCAAGGGCTTTGACGATGTGCGGGCGCTGGGCGGGCTGCGGTTCGCCTGCGTGGGCGCCGCCACCGCCCGCGAGATCGAACGCCACCACCTCAAGGTCGAATGCCAGCCCGCGACCGCGACCGGCGAGTCACTGGCCGACGCACTCATCGCGACCGGCAGCCTCGACCATGCGAAGGTCATAGTCGTGTGCGGCAACCTCAACCGCGACATTCTGGTGAAGAAACTCGAGGCCGGCCGGGCCATTGTGGACCGGCTGCCGCTCTACCGGACGGAAAAGACCGATCTGGCCAGCGAGCCGGTGGCGGATGACTTCCGGCAGCACGGGGCCGACGCGATCCTGTTTGCGAGCTCGTCGGCGGTGCAGTCCTTCACCGAGCAGGCCAAGGGACTCAAGCTGTCCAAAGGGGCGAAACGCCCGCTGGCCGGCAGCATCGGACCCCAGACCAGCGAGACGATGAAGAAGCTCGGGCTGCCCGTGGACTTCACGGCCAAGCAGCCCAGCCTCGATGCCCTGGTCGAGGCGCTGACCCGGAAACTCCGCTAGTCCGCGTCTCCCGGCGCGGCTCAGCGTTGGAAGCTTGCAATGACACCCCGCTCGTCGCTCCAGCCGAGCAGTTTTCGGCCGGCGCGGCCAACGAAGGCGACGACCTCGGCCGGATCGCTTTCCGCAGTCTCAAGTTCGAGATAACCGTTGGAAAAAAGGCCCTTCTTGCGATCCTGCTTGACCACCCAGTTGGGCGGCAGGGCCAGACCCAACTCTCCGAGCCGTGGCATCAGTCCGGTCCGTTCCGCATGGGGAATGTTAACCGTAAACCGCCGGTCCCCCAGGGCGACCTCGATGGCGCCGGCGGTGCCGCGGCACTCAAAGGTCACCCAGCTCCCGGTCGGCATGCCGGCCAGGGCGCGGATGGCGTCGACAACGGTCTGCTCCGGGGGCACTCGGACGCCGGCTTCACGGCCGGCTGGGCGGTGCGACTCACCGCTCATCAGTCTGTTGATTGACTGTTCATTTGGGGGAGCGGCAGCAAATTGCACTCCGCGGAAAAAGCGAACCACAGTGGGGAAAATAGGGGATTTCCCGAAGTGAAAATAGGGGCTCACCCTTTTTGAGAAAATCAGCCGGGGAGGTTTGCTGTGACACGATGACGGACGCGAGCAATCTGACCGATGGGGGGAAGCCCTGTCTGCACGTCCTCATGATGGAGGATCTGCCGGCGGATTTCGAACTGGTCATGCACGAACTGCGGCGCAGCGGGCTCCGCATCAATGCGCGCCGGGTCGAGACCGAGGTAGATCTGGTGACCGAACTGCTGCGGGAGGCTCCGGATGTGGTGCTGTCGGACCACGCCTGCGGCGCCTTTGACAGCTTCGGAGCGCTGGCCCAGGTGCGGGTCAGGCATCCCGATGTTCCGTTCATCCTCGTGACTGGGGCGCTGAGCCGCCAACTGATGTGCAAGGCGCTCGACCGTGGGGTGGACGACTGGGTCAGCAAGAACCGCCTGTCCGAGCTGATGCCGGTGCTGATGCGGGCGCTGCGCCTGGCGGAGGAGCGGGTGCGTTTGCGGCTGCTGGAAGCGGAGCGGGACCGGTTGCGGACAGAGGTGGCGGTGTTGCGCGGCCTGCGCGGCCTCAATCTGGCCATCCCGATCTGCGCCTCATGCAAAAAAATTCGCGACGGGAAGAACGTATGGGTTGCGATGGAGCAATACTTTCTGGCCCACCATGGACTGCGGTTTTCACACGGCCTGTGCCTCGACTGTGTGCGCCGCGATTTCCCGCGGGCCGTACCGGAGAAGCGCTGAGCCGGCGCGGGGACCCGCGCCGGGCGGGAACTACAGGTCGGATTTGAGGGTGTTGAGGATGATCATGGAGACCGCTTGGTCGCCGAAAAGACCGACGCGGATCCGCACTTCCGTGACCCGGGCGGAGGTGGCGGTCAGCCGGATTTCCACCTTGCGGTCGTCCGCCAAGCGGGCGACCCAGAGGGCGGTGAGCGCATCCTGCGCATGACTGAGGCGGACAAAATGAAGCTGATCCACCGCCCGGTCGGCCGCCTGGGCGACCGGGGCGAAGTTCTGATCTAGGGTGACGACCAGATCGCTCCGCACATAGGCCACGGTGCCGGCGCCGGCGGCTGCGCCGACGACCACGGCAAAGCAACCGGATTGGACGGCCGCGCCGGCGGCGAGCAGGAGGCCGACAGCGAGCAACAAAAGGGATTTGGCGCGGAGGTGCATCAGGCACGATAACCGCCGGCGGGGCATTCGCAAGGAGGCGCGGCGGCGGGTAGTGGTACAGTTTGCAAATTGTAGGTCGGGGTTTATCCCCGACACGTCGGGCGTGAAGCCCGACCTACGGCGGCAAACAGCAAAATGCACCACTACACGGCGGCGGGGCGAAGCCCGCGGGACGGACCCGGGCGCGGGTCAGCGGCGCCGGCGGGCGAGCAGGCCGATCAGACCGGCACCGGTGAGCAGGAGCGCCCAGGTGGCGGGCTCGGGGACGGGGGTGAAGTTCAGGTCGAGAAAATTGTTGTTCTGCGTGACGGAGAACGACCCGTTGGTGGCATTCTGGAAAGACGAGAGATCGAGGGTGAAGTCGGAAGGACTGAACCCGTTGATGCCGCCGACCGCGCCGATAATCTGCCAGGAGTAGGTCCCGTACGGATTGAAGTCACTGACCATGCCCTTGGAGCCGTCGCTGCCGAGGGAAACGAGCTTGATCGTGAACGGATTCGCGGGGTTGGCGGTGATGGAGAGGGCGCCGAGGACGTTGGTGTAGTCCCAGCCGCTGCCGTTGCCGCCGCTGACGGAGACGAGCTGGACGTGGAAGGCGCCGCCGCCGGCGAGGGTGAGGGCGCCGCCGAAGGCGACGGTGCCGGGCTGGCTGAGGGCGATGCCATTCTGGAAACCGCCGCCCGGGGCGAGGATCACGCCACCGCCGATGGTGGCGCCGCCGGGCGGGTTGTAGGTGCCGAAGCCGCCGATCTTGCCGGAGATGAGGGCGAGGGAGTTGGTGAGGGTGACATTGTAATCGGTGGCTAGCTTGCCGCCGCTGAGTGTGACGGTGCCGGAGCCGAGGGCGTTGTTGTCGCCGGCGATGAGGGCACCCTGCATAATGGTGGTGCCGCCGGAGTAGCTGTTGGCGCTGTCGAGCGACAGGTTGCCGCTGCCGGTTTTCAGCAGGGCGGCCGTGGTCGGGAGGGAGGCAATGAGGCCGTTGGCGGGGCCGGAGATGGTCCCCCGGTAATCCGCGTCCGTGGCCTGGTCGATGGTGAGCGTCGAGCCGTCGGCGAGGATAACCCGGGCGTTGGCATTGTTGTCGTTGGAAGAGAGTCCGCCGATGACCGGGGCGGCGGTGGTGAAGACGGCGGTGGGGTTGAGGAAGCTGCCGTTGCCGTTGGAGGATTCGAAACTAAGCGGACCGGCCCCGGCGGCAGAGTTGTCGGCCAGGACGACCGTGCCGCCCGTGAGGAGGAGGCCACCGGCAAACGTGTTCGGGGTGGCCAGCGTGACGGTGTTGTTACCGGCCTTGAGGAGCTCGCCCGAGCCGGAAACCACTCCGGTGAGGGTGTAGTCGTGGCCGGTGTCGCCCATCACCTGGAGACCGGCGTTGAGAACGATGCTGTTGGGGACGGTGACGTTGTTGGAAACGGTGCCGAGGCCGGCGTCGGGGTGTTCATCCAGGCTGGAAAGGACGTTGGGCTGGACGGTGAGCGGACCGGAGCCGAGGACGGCAGTGGCGACATTTGCGAGACCGTCGGCGATGAGTTCGCCGGCGTAGAGGCTGGTGCCACCGGCGTAGGAGTTGGCACCGGAGAGCACGACGACGGAGGGGGAATTGAAGAGGCCGCCCTGATTGTTCAGACTGCTGAACCGGCCGATGGTCGCGATGTTGTAGGGATCGCCGACCACGACGCTGTTGGCGCCGGTGAGGGCGGAATGAACGTCGATCTGGCCGCCCTGGTAGCCGGCAAAACGGTAGGTGGTGGAATTGGCCGGCAGAGTGATGGCGGGCCAGAAGCCGATGTTGGTCGAGGACCCAAGGTAGATGCCGGGGTCGGAGGCGGACACGAAGTGGGTGAGCCCAAGGATGTCGTTGCTCGTGCCGACATCGGCGTAAGTGGAGAACGTGTCGAAACCGATGACGCCGTTTTGCATCGCGGGGTCGAATTGGGAGACGAACTGGTTGATGTTACTGGTGCCGGTAATGACGGGAAAAGAGGTTCCGGCCGAATTATTCTGACCCGACCCGTTCGGATTTCCGCCAGAGCTGCCCGCAGGCAAGGCCGAGGCAATGGCGATCATGAGGGGTTTGTCGGTGTTCTGATACAAGGCGGGGTCCGCCGTGCCGATGTAACCGCCCAAACCGGCGTTAAGGGTGGTGCCGGCGGGCAGGGCGCCGGGGCCGAAGACGAGAGCGGCGTTATTGGCCGTGGTGGGGCCGGTGTAACCGTTGCCGCCGGAGGTGAGAATGATGACCGGCGGGGCGCTGTTCGCGGAGGCGACATTGAAGAACGCCGCGGAGGTGCTAAACGTGGTGGGATTGGGGAAGGACGGAGTCAACGCCTGCACGCCGTAAGTGCCGGTGAGGGCGGACGAGACGGTGAGGGTGCCTCCGCCGCCGCCGAACTGGTAGTTGGAGCCCTGCGGAATGATGGTGCCATTGATCTGGGCGGTGGTGGCGGAGCCCAGCCGGGCGGAGGAGCCGAAACCGGTGAGATCGAGCGTGTCGTTGATGGTGGTGGTCACCCCCAGGCTAGGGTCGGAGTCAAAACCGATGGTCCCAAAGGTGGCGGCCTTGTTGAACAGATTGAGGAAGCCCGACTGCACGTTGGCCGGAACGAAGGCGATGCCGATGTAGCCGTCGGCGGTGGAAGCGAGGGCGTTGGCGGCCGGCGTGGAGGGAATCGAGCCGGCCTGAGCGAAGACGAGCAGGCCGCGCGTGACCGTCGTGCCGCCCGAGTAGGCGTTGGTACCGGTCAGGACCACGGCGTTGAATCCGTTGACCGTGAGCATCCGGGAGCCGCCGGATTCGCCGACATTGCCGTCGAGGAAGAGGGACGAGCCGCCGGCACTGACCACGGTGTCGGCAGCGAGCGTGACGGGGCCCTCGAGATTGAGCTGGCTGGAATCCTGGGGAGTGGAAAGCAGGCCGTTGAGGATGACGGGATTTACGAGGTTGATGTTGCCGCCGCCATTGTTGCCGTTGGCGGTCAGGTAGGGGGAGAGGGCGGAATTGGCGTTGGCGGGGCCGATGGTGAGCGTGCCGTTGCCCAGGGCCTGGTCATCGCCGAGGTTGATGCCGCCCTGGAGGAGGGTGATATTGCCGGTGTAGGAGGAGCTGTTGATGGGGAGGTCGAGCAGGCCCGCGCCGGTCTTGGTCAGGCTGCCCTGGCGGGTGACGCCGTCACCGGTGAAGCCGTTGCTGACCTGGAGGGAGCCGTTGGTGATGTTCCACGTCTGGTCGGCGACGAGGTTGACCGGAATGAAGAGCTGGGCGGAGACGGAAGTGGTGGGCGAGTAGGTGAGGCCGCCGGACTGGAGAATGAGCGAAGCGCCGTTGTTTTGGAAGAGGTTGAAGGTGGTGAAGCTGCCGCTGACATTGAGTGAGTGCAGATTCAGGTTGCTGAAGGCGCTGACGTAGAGGGCGGAGCCGGAGGTGAAATAGACGTCGGCCGAACCGTCGGCGGCAGGGGCAAGTCCGCCCTGCCAGTTCTGGACGCTGTTCCAGTTACCGCCGAAAGGGCTCTTCCACACGACGGCCACGGGGGCACCGGCGGGGGTGAAATTCAGGTCGAGGAAATTGTTGTTCAGGCTGAGGGAGAAAGTTCCACCGTTTAGCGAATTGGAGAAGGACGCGGTATTGAGGACGAAGGCGGAAGAGTTAAAGCCGTTGATTCCGTTGTTGGCGCCAAGGATCGCCCAAGAGTAGCTGGAGTAGGGGTTGAAGTCGGTGACAAGCCCGTTGGTGCCGTCGGCGGCCAGGCTGACCAGCTTGATCGTGAATGGATTGTTGGAACTGGCGTTGATGTTGAGGGAGCCGAGGACGTTGATGTAATCCGCACCGCTTCCGCTGTTGGTGGAGGAGAGCTGCCAGCGGTAGATGCCGCCGGCACCGAACGACAGCCCGTTGTTGCCGATGCTGAGGGCGCCGGTCTGGCTGGAGGACGCCGGCAGGTAGTTCTGGAAGCCGCCGCCGGGGGCGAGGGTGAAGCCGCTGCCGATGACGATGGGGTTGGAGGGGCTGAACGTGCCGAAGCCGCCGAGGCTGCCCGAGTTGAGGCTGAGGCTGTTCGAGACCGTGACGCCGTTGGCGACGGCGAGCTTGCCGCCGTTGACGCTGATGTTGCCGGTGCCGAGGGCCTGGTCATACTGCGCGACCAGGACCCCGCCCTTGACGTTGAAACCGCCGTGGTAGCCAGCGTCGTAGCCGTCGAGATACAGACGGCCGGAGCCGGACTTGATGATGGTGTTGTTGCCGTCACCGATGAAAGAACCGCTGTAGGTGCCGTCGGTCGACTGGTTGATGGTGAGCTTGGTGTTGGTCGTGAGCTCGATGCTGGCGAAGCTGCCGTTGTTGCCCCCGTTGCCGTTATTGGAGTCGCTGGAAAGGCTGTAGACGACGGGATTGCTGGCGGAGAAGTAGGCGTTGCCGCCGCTCTCGGAATTGCCGTTGCCGTTGTTGGAATTGCTGTAGTCGGCGAGGACGAACGGACCGGGACCGGCCGAATTGTTGCCGGCGAGGACCAGCAAGCCCTGGTTGACGTAGATGCCGCCGGTGAGGGTGTTGTTGCCGCTGAGCTGGACGATGTTGGCGTCGCTCTTGTAGAGCTGGGCGGAGCCGGAGATGATGCCGGACAGCGCGTAGTTGTTGGCGCCGCCAACTTGGAGCGGGGCGTTGAGGACGACGTTGTTGGGGATGGTGACGTTGAGGGCGGCGGTGCCGAGCGACGCGCGGATATCCTGGGCGAACGGGGTGAGGACGTTGGGCTGGACGGTGAGGCTGCCGGAACCGAACACGCCGGTGATGGTATTGGCCGACCCACCGGCTTGGAGCAATCCGATGTAAAGCGTGGTGCCGCCGGAATAGGTGTTGGGACCCGAGAGGATGACGGTGGACGGGGAGGAGAAGTAATTGCCCCCCTGGCCGAAGTTGCCCTGGGTGGTGACATTGTTGGGGTCGCCGACCACCACGCTGTAGTTGCCGGTGAGAGCGGAGGCGACATTGAGCTGGCCGCCCTGGTAGGCGGCGAAACGGTAGGAGGTGGCCGCGGCCGGCAGGGTAATCGTGCCGGTCAGCACCGTGTTGGTGATGCTGCCGAGGTAGAGGGCGGGATCGGTGGCGGAGCTGAAACGCGTGAGGTCGATGTTGTCGGAAATGGTGACGGTGCTCGGAGGCGTGGGGCTGTCGAAACCGATGGTGCCGCCCTGCATGGCGGAATTGAAACGAGCGAGGAAGGCGGCGGCGGTCATGCCCGCCCCGGCGTAACCGGCGTCCATGGAGCCGATGTAGCCGGTGGTGCCGGCGTTCAGCACGGTGCCGGCGGGAAGGGCGCCGGGGGCGAAGACGAGCGAGGAGTTGGTGACCGAGGTGGGGCCGGTGTAGGTGTTGGCGCCTGCGAGCAGGAGGGAAAGCGGGCCGCTGACAATCGTGCTGTTGCCGAAGAAGGTCGCGCTGTCGGTGAAGCCGGAACGGGCGAAGGCGGGCGACTGCACCGACAGGCCGCGCGGGGTGTTGCCATCCTGATCGGTTAGCACGGATGTCACGGTGAGAAAACCGCCGCCGCCCCCGAACTGGTAGGTCGTGCCCTGCGGCGTGATGGTGCCCGAGAGGGTGGCCTGGGAGGCGGATCCGATCCGGACCGCGGAGGTGAAGCCTGTCAGACTGATGTTGCCGGAGAAAACATTGACCCCGGCATAGTAGTTTCCGCTGGTATCGGTCGGCGAATCAAACCCAACAATGCCGGTCGTGCCCGCCTTGTTGAAGAGGTCGAGAAATCCGATTTGGAGGTTGGGTTTCGGCACGAAGGCGATGCCGATGTAGCCGAGGGAGTCAGCTTGGAGGGCGTTGACGGAAGGGGCGGGCGGAATCGAGCTGGATTGGCCGAAGATGATCGCGCCACGATGCGCAAGGGTGCCACCGGTGTAGCTGTTCGACCCGGCCAGCACGAGAACGTTGAAGCCGTCGCCGATGACCTGGTGGGAGCCGCCGGATTCGCCAACCCCGCCGGTACTCCAGAGCGGGGAGCCGGCGCTGGAGAATGTCGAAGTGGCGGCGAGCGTGACCGGGCCGTTCAGGATCAGATCGCTGCTGTCCTGGTCGAGGCCCAGGTAACCGTTCACGACGACCGCATTGCTGAGGGTGAGGTCGCTGTTGCCGTTCTGCGGATTGGCGTCGAGCACCGGATAACCGGCGGCGAGGCCGGGCACCGGTGTTCCGAGGATGAGGGTGCCGGAACCTAGTGTTGTGATGCCGATATAGCTAGACATATCGGTTTTTTGCCTTCAGGCTGGCGGGATGAGCAAATTTGCGCCGGTGTTGGGCGTGACGACCGAACAGCAAACAGTTTTGGAAACGTGGCTCCGGGCGCATGGCACG
>CAIQQB010000115.1 GCA_903873805.1 uncultured Opitutia bacterium
CAAGCGCAAATCCCGCGGCTTCCGCTCCATCCGCAACTTCCGCGCGATCATCTTCCTGCTCGCGGGCAATCTTCATTTTGAACTGCCAGATCCATTCCCGGGGTCGGCACTAAACCCACAGTAAATGACATTGTGCCGAAAAAAATCCTAATCATATTTTACCCCTTCCCGATGGGATAAAAACAGGCGAATTATAGCCTGTATTAAACATTTCGCAACATGCAGACGGTGAGCGAGAAAAGATACTGAATATTCCAGTATTTTGCAGACGTATTTTTCCGCTGGTCGCATTTTGTCCTGACAAGCCAGAAGACTGCGCATCGCGCCCGGGCCGGCGGAGGGTGAAATGGATTCGCGCTTGCCACCCGCAGCACCGCCCCCGCAACTGACCCTTTGGTCGGGATCTATATACATATCCTGACCCTCTATGGTCATGCCTTCCCTTGCCGCTATATGCAGTGGACCCCGGGCCCGGTTCACCCTGCTGGCCCTTGTCGCCGGCCTGATGTTGCCGCTTTCCGGCCGCCTGCCGGCCGCCGTGATTGAAAAGGCGGACAACCCCGTCCCCTTGAATTCAACCGCCAGCTGGGTGGGCGGGAATGTGCCGGGATCCACTGACACCCTTCTGCTCGGAGGCGGGTTGACGGCCGGCAACGGCACGCTGCTGACGGGCAGCGGCCTGGCGGGTGGCAATCTCCAGGTGGCCGGGGTCCGGGTGGAGGCGGGCACCGCCTCGTCGCCTGACCTCAGTCTCGGCACGGTCAATGCGGGCCCGCCCGGTACCGCCGGATCCCTCGGGCTTGGCGCCGGAGGTCTCGATCTGTCCGGTGCGACCCAAAACCTGACAGTGGGCAATCTCACCGTCTGGCTGAACTCCGCCACGGGCACGGCGTCGTGGAATGTCAGCGCCGGGCACACACTGACGGTCAGCGCCAATCTCCTCGGGTCCGGGCAGGGACTCACCCTCGACGGTTCCGGCCGGGTGGTGCTTGGCCGGGCCGTCACGTCACTGCCGGGTTGTGTGACGGACGGCACCTCGACGACCGTCACCGTATCCTCCGTGACCGGTTTGTTTGTGGGAGAGGTCGTCGGAGCGGGGGGCGGACTCATCCTGCCCGGCACCACTGTGGTCAGCCTCGATGCCGGGCACCAGACGGTGGAGCTCTCGGCTGTCCCCGCCGCCGCAGCGGTTTCCTGCACGCTGACATTTGCGCCTGAGATGCTCTATGACGGCGGAGTCACTCTGAACGCAGGTACGCTCGCGCTGGCAGGCGCCAACGCTCTGGGTGGAGGGGTGCTCACGATCCGCGGGGGCGCACTCGACGCCATATTACCCCTCGCGGTGCCGAACAGCCAGAACTGGGAGGGCAACTTTACCGTGGTCGGCAGCGCCGGACTCACCCTGTCCGCCCCCGGGGTGGTGACCCTGGGTGCGTCCCCGGTCATCACCGTCTTGGCGGGCACCTTCACGGTTGCCGCCACCATTCGCGACGGCGCGGCGGGGCTGGGGCTGACCAAAGCTGGGGCGAACGGGACGCTCGCGCTCACCGGAGTCAACCAATACACCGGCCCCACCACGATCAGCTCTGGCACGCTGAGCATCGGCCTATGGAACCGCACCACCCAGGACAACAGCCTGGGCCGGTCCGCGCCGGCCGCAGCCTCCCTCGTCATCGATGGCGGGGCGCTGCGATTCATCGGCGCGACCGGAGGATCCGGCGACCATCTGTTTTCGATCGGCGGCGCCAATGCGACCCTCGACGCCGGGGGCACGGCTTGCTTTGACTTCTGCAACCCCGGGGCGATCGGCTTCAGCGGTGCGACCGCCCCGGCCTACAATCTGACGCTGACCGGCAGCGGCACCGGCGGCGGCAGCCTGGAGATTGCCCTGGTGGACAATGGCGGGGCGCCCCTGTCCTTGACGAAAAATGGCAGCGGGATCTGGACGCTGAACCGGACGGTCGGGCCCAACACCTACAGCGGGGGAACGTACCTCAACGGCGGCATTCTGGCGGTGAGCGGACTGACTCCATCCGGCTCAGGGGCCGGCCCGCTCGGGACGGCCGGCAGCCCGGTGGTGCTGAACGGGGGCACGCTGCAGGCGGGAACGGTGCGGCTCGACAATGTTTTCAGCGGCCCGGGCGGATCCATTCAGGCGGTCGGTGGCGACTTGGAAATCGGCAACCTGACGATTCCGGCCGCGGTTGCTTTCGGCGGCCGGCTGGAGACGGGCAACCGGAGAGTGACGGTTGATTCGGCCGGTCCGGCCACCCTGGGGCAGATCTTTCTCGCCACTGGCGGAAGCGTCCAATCGTCCAATGGCATCATGCTGCCGGTGACCGGGAATGTGACTGCGACCGGCAATGCGACGGTCTGCGGCCCGTTTCAGCTCTCCACCGCCTTCACTGGGAATTTCGCGAACGGCGAGCCGGTATTTCAGGCGGCCACGGCCCAGGGCCCGGCGGGGGCGGACTGGCTGTCCTTTGCCGGACCCCTGACAGGTGGTGGCGCTTTGAACGGCAACATTCTGATCCTGGGTGGCTACACACCGGGTGCGAACTCGCCCGCGCTCATCCAGGTCAACGGCCGCACCGCTTTCGGCGCGGGCAGCACGCTCACCCTGCAGCTCGGTGGTGGGGGCGGGCGGGGCCTGGGCTATGATTCCTTCAATCTCAACGCCGATGGCGCCCTGGATGTGACCGGGGCGACGCTGAGAATCATCTCCGCCCGCGGCTTTGCGCCCTCCGCCGGCGATGCCTTCACCCTGTTCAAGCTCAACCCCGGCGGATCGTTCACCGGCACTTTTTTCACCATCGACACCTCCTCGGCCTCCCCGGGCCCGGGCCTGGCCTGGGACTTGGCTTCCCTCTACACGGCGGGAGAAATCGAGGTGGTTGCGGCGGTGCCCGAGCCGGCCTCCCTGAGTGTGCTGCTCGGCGCGCTGGTGCTAGGACTGGGGTGTCTCCGGTGCCGACGGGACAACCGGAATAAACCGGCTAGCTGATGCCGGTGGGATGAACCGTTTCTGTCGCTCAGTTGCCACTCAGGTACCAGCGGCCGTTGACCTTGACAAAGGACATGGTGGGCGGATTGCCGGGCAACGCCATCGGCGTGAAGGTCGCCTTCTCCCCGGTAGCATCAAGCACGGGCGTGGCGCCGCGAATGGACTCCAGGGCCTGAAGCACGGACTGCATGCGCTGCTGCATCTGCGGATTTTGGGCCATCGCCTGCTGCATTTGCTGAGCCATGGTGGCCTTCTGTTCATCGCTGAGTTTGGCGAATTCGTCCGGCGGCATGAAATTCTGCATCATTGTGGCCATGTCGCCGGACTGGATCTCGCGAATCAGTTCCGGGATGGTCGTGCTCAAGTCGGCCTGCGGATCCGCGCCGGCGGAAAGGGCTGGGGCGGTCGGGAGCGAATCGGCGACCGGGGGCGGGGCGGTTTCCGGCAGGGGGGAGGCCTCCGCCGACGCTTCAGCGACGTGGTGAACCGGTTTTGGAGCCGCCACATTTTGGGCTGCGGACGGCCAGAACCACCAGGCGAGGGCGGCGGCCAGGCAGGCGCCGCAGATGAGATTGAAGATGCGACCGGGGGTCATGGCGGAAGGCGGCGGTTGCGCGGCGGGGTGGGGTGGGTTCACACCAACGTCGGGCCGGGTTGGGTCAAGGCCGTTTCGCGCGGCCGGCCGGCGATCAGAGCGCCCGGAAAACGATGGCGGCGTTCTGGCCGCCGAAGCCGAGATTGTTGCTCAGCACCGTGCGCACGACCGCGGAGCGGGCGACGTTCGGCACATAGTCGAGGTCGCACTCGGGATCGGGCTCGTGGAGATTGATGGTGGGCGCGAGGGTCTGCGTCTGGAGGGTTTTCACGCAGATCACGCTTTCGATCCCGCCGGCGGCGCCGAGGAGATGGCCGGTCATCGACTTGGTGGAGCTGACCGGAAGGCTGGCGGCGCGGGGGCCGAAGAGCTTTTTGATCGCAAGGGTTTCGAACTTGTCGTTGTAGGGCGTGCTGGTCCCGTGGGCGTTGAGGTAGTCGACCTGGTCGGTCGCGACGCCGGCGGCGCGGAGGGCGCGGGTCATGGCCATGAGCAGGCCCTTCCCCTCCGGGTCGGGCATGGTGATGTGGTGGGCGTCGGCGGTGGCGGCGTAGCCGGCCACCTCGCAGTAGATGCGGGCGCCGCGGGCTTTCGCGTGCGCGAGCGACTCAAGCACCAGCACGCCGGCACCCTCGCCCATGATGAAGCCATCGCGGCCGAGGGAGAACGGCCGGCAGGCGGTGGCGGGGTCGTCGTTGCGGGTGCTCATCGCCTTCATGGCACAGAAGGTGGCGTAGGCGAAGGGCGTGATGGCGGCCTCGGCGCCGCCCGCGACCATCACCTCGGCGTCGCCGCGGCGGATCATGTGCATGGCCTCGCCGATCGCGTGGGTGCCGGTGGCGCAGGCCGAGACAATGCCGAAGTTCGGCCCGCGCGCGCCGATCTCGATTGCGAAAATGCCGGAGCAGATGTTGCCGATCAGCGCCGGAATGGTGAAGGGCGAGACTTTGCGGGGGCCGCCGTCATGCAGTTTCTTGAGCTGCGTCTCGTAGGTGAACATGCCGCCGATGCCGGAGCCGATCACCACCCCGACCTTGTCCGGATCCTCCCGGTTCATATCGAGCCCGGCATCCGCCACCGCCTGCTTGGCGGCGCAGAAGCCGAAATGGGTGTAGCGGTCGTTGCGGCGGACCTCCTTCGGATCCATGTGTTCCTCGGGATTCCAGTCGCGCACCTCGGCGCCGATCTGGGTCGCGAAAGGCGAGGGGTCAAACTGGGCGACCCTGCCGATGCCGCAGCGGCCGGCGACGAGGCTGGACCAAAACGCATCCGCGTTCTGGCCGAGCCCGTGGATCACACCGAGGCCGGTGATGACGACGCGGGAGGAGTCAGGCAGGTTTTCCATGGGACGGAGTGCGGACGCCGAAAAGAAAAAGGCGTCCCACCTGCAGTCTCGTGAGAGGCTCGGTGGAACGCCGAAAGGGGGACCGGGGTGCTTACTTGGCGGCAGCCTTGGCCTTGATATAGTCGACAACCTGACCGACCGTGCGGAGCTTTTCGGCGTCGGATTCGGGAATCTCGCCCTTGATCTCGTCCTTGAATTCTTCCTCGAAAGCCATGATCAGCTCGACGGTATCCAGCGAGTCCGCGCCGAGATCGTCCAAAAACGAGGCCGTGGGGGTGATCTGTTCCTCGTTAACGTTGAGCTGGTTAACGATGATTTCTTTGACGCGTTGTTCGATGGGTTTTGGGTCGGCCATGTGGAAGGGTTGCTTTGAAAATGAGGGGGTCACATCACCATGCCGCCGTCAACGGTAAAAACTTGGCCGGTGATGTAGTTCGACTCTTCGGAGCAGAGAAAGGCGGTGGCATGGGCGATGTCGGCGGGATCGCCGAAGCGCTGCATCGGGATGAAGGCGGTCGCGGCCTGCTGGACCTCGGCGCTGAGGCCCGCCGTCATGTCGGTTTTGATGAAACCGGGGGCGACGACATTGGCGGTGACGTTGCGCCGCGCGAACTCCTTGGCGATGGACTTGGTGAAGCCGAGCATGCCGGCCTTGGCGGCGGCGTAGTTGGCCTGGCCGGCGTTGCCAACGAGACCGGAGACCGAGGAAATGTTGACGATCCGGCCCCAGCGGGCGCGGCACATCGGCCAGCCGATCGCCTTCGTCCAGTGGAAACAGCTCGTGAGGTTGGTCGAGATCACGGCCTCCCAGTCGGCCTCGCTCATGCGCGCCAGGAGGCCGTCCTTCGTGATGCCGGCGTTGTTCACCAGAATGTCGATTTTTCCAAATTCCTTGAGCAGGGCCTCGGCGGCCGCGACCACCGCGGGGCCGTCGGCGACATCGACGGCGCGCGCGACTGCTTTGCCGCCCGCGGCCGTGATCGCGGCGGCGACGGCGCCGCAGGAATCGGCGGACTTGGAGACGCAAATGACGGTGACGCCCTTGGCGGCGAGGACCTCGGCGATGGCCTTGCCAATGCCCCGGCCGGCGCCGGTGATAAGGGCGGTGCGGTTGGTGAATGTCATGGCGGAAAGTAGCGGGCAGCGGGTAGCGGGTAGCGAGTAGAAAATGCAGCCGGTGGCGAGCCCGCCCGGTTCCGCGACCGGCTCATCGTGACTCCATCAATAGACATCCCGTTGGTAGCGACGGTCCTTTTTCAGCTGCTTCAAATACTCGGCCGCCTGTTCCGGAGTGAACCCGCCCTGTTGGGCGATCAGTTCGAGCAGCGCGTGTTCCACATCCTTCGCCATGCGTTTGGCGTCGCCGCAGACATAGAAATGCGCCCCGCCCTGCAGCCAGGCCCAGAGCTCGGCCGCGTTTTCCCTCATCCGGTCCTGCACGTAGATTTTCTGCGGCTGATCACGGGAAAACGCGAGGTCGAGGCGGGTCAGTGCGCCGCGGGCGAGGGCGGCGGTCCATTCGTCGCCGTAGAGGAAATCGGTCGCGCGGTGTTGGTCGCCGTAAAACAGCCAGTTGCGTCCGGTCGCGCCCGCGGCCACACGCTCCTGCACAAAGGCGCGGAAAGGCGCGATCCCGGTGCCGGGCCCGACCATGATGCAGTCCCGGGCCCCTTCCGCCGGCGGCCGGAAATGGGAGTGCGAGACAAAGACCGGCACGGGGGTGACGCCCACCGCCGCGCGGTCGGCGAGAAACGTCGAGGCCACGCCGACGCGGTCGCGGCCGTTGGTCATATAGCGCACGATGGCGACGGTCAGGTGGACTTCGTCAGGAAAGACCCAGGGTGAGGTGGCGACGGAATAGAGCCGCGGCGCCAACCGGCGCAGATGGTCGACGAGTTCCTGCGGCGTAAGCCGGGCAGCCGGAAACTCCGCCAGCAGGTCGGCAAATTCACGTTCGTAGAGCCAGGCCGCGAGCAGTTCCTTCGCTTCGGGTGGGAGGAGGGCGGTGAGCGTCGCCCGTTCCGTGGCGCTGGAGGTCTTGGCCGCCAGCGTTTCCACCAGCTTCCGGGTCGGACCGGCCAGCGCCAGCCGGGCGGAGAGGGCCTCGCGCAGCGGGATCGGTTCGGCCAGCCGCAACAGGGCGGGGGCAACGGGCTCGTCCCCGCTGGCCCCGAGCCGGGCCAGCAATTCTGCGACGTCACTGGCGCGGTTGGTCGGAAAAACCCCGAGCGAATCCCCCGCCGCATAGACTAGGCCGCTCCCGGCGAGATCGACGATGAAGTGCCGGGTTTCCTTCGCCGAGCCGGATCCGTTCAACAGCCGGTTCTCCCGCAGACGCGCCGGGAAGGGTTGGTCCTTGGAAAACGCTGGGGGGACGGTCGGGGCGGACATGTAGCGGGGCGCATCAAGTCGCCCGGCCGCGGCGGTGGCAAGCGGCTTTTGCATTTCCGCCGTGGAGCTTGCGGTGGCGGGTTTTTTGCGGCCAACTCCGGTTCACATGCCCGACGCCTCTCCGCTCCGCCTGCAGAAACATCTCGCCGATGCCGGTGTGTGCTCACGCCGCACGGCCGAGGCGCTCATCGCCGCCGGCGAGGTCTGGGTCAACGGCCGCCAGGCCACCGCCGGCCAGAAGGTCACGCCCGGACTCGACAAGATTACTGTCAGCGGCAAGTCCGTGCGCCCCGCCGTCCAGCCGCGGCTCACCCTCGCGGTCCACAAGCCGCGCGGGCTGGTCTGTTCCAACGACGACCCGCACAACCCCGACACCATCTTCGATCTCCTGCCGCGCGAGCTGGCCCGTTTGCGGTTTTTCTGCGCCGGGCGCCTCGACAAGGACAGCGAGGGTCTGGTCATCATCACGACCGACGGCGACCTGGCCAACCGCCTGATGCACCCGCGCAACACCGTCGTGAAGCGTTACCACGTGCGCCTCGAGACGCCATTTCCCCGCACCCGCATTCCTCAGCTCCTGCGCGGCGTGGTTGTCGAGGGCGAGCGCCTCAAGGTGGAGCACGCCGCCTTGGTGAACCCGCGGCCCGACGGCACCGCGGTGGACCTTGATGTGCACATGCACCACGGCAAGAAGCGGGAGATCCGCCAGCTTTTCACCGTGCTGCGCCATGATGTGAAGCGCCTCCGCCGCTATCAGATCGGTTCCTTTCCCCTGCGCGGAATTCCTTTGCGGGCCGCCAAACAACTTTCTACCAAGGAGATTGCCGCTCTGTTCAAGGTCCCGTATTTCGACGGCGGTCATCCCTCCCGATCCTCCCATCATGAAAAAGCCTAAGTTCCTTTCCGTCCTCTTCGCCGTGGCGCTGACGGCCGGCCGTCTCGCCGCCGATCCGCTCGCCGCTCCGGTCGCCGTGCATCTCCGGCCCGAGATCGGCTCGCCGGTGATCGGCGAACTGGCGGCCGGGACCGAGCCGGCCGTGCAACCGGTCCCGGCCCCCGCGGGCTGGCAGTCGGTCGCGCTCGCCGGACCGCACGATGTGTTCGTCCGGGCGTCGGAACTGCTCAAGGACCTGAGCGTCAAGCCGGGGACCAGCTACCGTCGGCTCGCCACCGGCAAGGACGGCAAGACGGTCGAGACAGTCGTCGGCATCGCCGTTCCCGGCGATGGCGGAAGCCTGACCGGCACGATCAAGGGCAATTACGTTGAGATTCATCTCACCTCGGCGCTCCCCGGCTTCATCGCGGTCGCCCCGAAACCGGCTCCTGTGCCGGCCACACCCGCCGTGACCGCCCCGGTCGCGGTCGTCGCGCCCGTCGCGGCTCCGGCCCCCACCGCCGTCCAGCCGGCGAAACCCACGCCGGTCGCCCCGCGGCCCGCGGCCCCGCTCCCCATCAAGGCCGGCAGCGCCGGCGACCTCCCGCGCCTCTTTCAGGGCGTGCTCGCCTCCACCCGGAGTCCGCTCCATCCCCGCCGGCCCTACGACTATCAGCTGAACGATGCCAACGGCGTTCGCTATGCCTACGTCGATATCAGCCGGCTGCCGCCCCTCGACAGTGTCGAGGCCTGTCTCGGTCGCACCGTGGTCGTCTACGGTGAGGCCCGGGCCGTGCCGGATTCCACCGACATGGTCATCACCGCCGAAAACCTCCGGTTGCCGTAATCCGCCCCCATGCAGCTCATCGACGGCAACCAGATCGCGTCCGATATCATCGCCGAGCTCCGCACCGAGGTCGCGGCCCTCCCCGGCCGCAAGCCGTGCCTCGCGCTCGTGCGTGTGGGCGAGGATCCCGCTTCGGTCTCTTATGTGCGCAAGAAGGAGCGGACCGCCGCCGAGATCGGGGTCGAGGGCCGCGTCATCCTGCCACCGGTGACGATCACCCAGGCCGAACTGCTCGCGCTCATCGACACCCTCAACGCCGACCACGCGGTCGACGGCATCCTCGTCCAGTCTCCCCTGCCGAAGCACCTCGACGAGCTCGCCGTTTTCCGGCGGATCGCGCCGCACAAGGATGTGGACGGCCTCGGCACGATGAATCTCGGCAAGGTCGCGCAGGATGACGACACCGGTTTTGTCTCCTGCACCCCGGCCGGCATCATGGAGCTGCTGGCCCGCAGCGGCGTGGACCTGAAGGGCAAGCATGTCGTCGTGCTCGGCCGCTCGCTGCTCGTCGGCAAGCCCGTCGCACTGCTGGTCCTCCAGAAAAAGTCCGGGGCCAATGGCACCGTCACCATCTGCCACTCCGCCACCGCCAACCTGCCCGCGCTCACCCGTCAGGCGGACGTGCTCATCGCCGCCATCGGCCGCGCGGGGTTTGTCACGGCCGACATGATCAAGCCGGGCGTCGTCATCATCGACGTCGGCATCAACCGGGTGGCCGACGCGACGAAGAAGACGGGGTACCGGCTCGTCGGCGACGTGGATTTCGCCGCGGTCTCCCCCCTGGCTTCGCAGATTACACCGGTGCCCGGTGGGGTCGGGCCCATGACTGTTGCCATGTTGATGAAGAACACCGTCAAGGCCCGCCGCCAGGGAGCGGGGCCCGCTTGAGCCGCCAGCGCGGGCTTGCCAGCGCAGAGAAGTTTTCCATCCTGCCGCCACCCTGATGTCTGTCCCAAAAATCCTGGTGGTCGACGACCAACCCATCAATGTCCAGCTGCTCAAGCGCAAGCTGGAGCGCGAGGGTTTGGAGGTCGCGACCGCCAGCAGCGGCCGCGAGGCGCTCGCGTCCGTCGCCCGGGAGAAACCGGCCCTCATCCTGCTCGACGTGATGATGCCGGAGATGGACGGCATCGAGGTTTGCCAGCGCCTGCACGCGGGCGAGGACACGCGGACCATTCCCGTTATTTTCATTACGGCCCGCACCAGCAAGGAGGCCAAGCTGGAGGGGCTGGCGGTCGGGGCCGTCGATTACATTACCAAGCCCATCGACCTGGATGAGACGCTCGCCCGGGTGCAGACCCAGCTCCGCTTCGCCGCCATCAACCGGGAGGTGCTCGACCTCCAGCGCCGCCTCGTCGAGGCGCGGAGCGCGGCCACGATCGGCGCCGTCACCCAGGGCATCGCCCACAACCTGAACAATCTGCTCGGCGTCGTGCTCGGCTACCTCGACCTCCTCAAGTCCGGGGCCGACCAGCCGGACCAGGTCCGGCGCAACGCCGCCCATGTCGAGGAGGCGGTCCAGCGCATCGTGGGCATCATCCGCCAGCTCAGCTCGCTGATGGTGAAATCGCGCCTGCCGCTGATGCGCTGCAAGCTCGACGAACTGCTCGCCGGCGCCGTCGCCCGCTATCAGCACGAATACGCCATCTTCCAGCCGGTCACGACGGAAAACCCGCTCGGCGCTCTCGGCGTGGACACCCATGTCGAGGTGTTTGAGGACGTCCTCGGCCGGATCCTCATCAACGCCTGGGAATCTTACGGCGACAAGCCGCCCACCCAGCGTCCCGTCTGGCTCCGGACCGAACTGCTGGACCGTGGGACGGAGGGAAAATTTGTCCGGATCACGGTGGATGATACCGGTCGGGGCGTCCCCCCGGCCATTGCGGACAAAATCTTCGAGCCCTTCATCAGCGGCAAACACACCGTGGGCGTCGGCATGGGGCTGACTGTGGCGCGCCACGCTCTGCGCAATCTCGGCGGGGATTTGGAACTCCAGAGCCGCCCGGGCGGCGGCACGCGGGCCGTGCTCCTGCACCCGCTGGAAAAACGCCCGCGCCGCGGCGGCGAAGCCTGAGCCGGCCGGTCCGCCGGGCGCACCCTTGCGGCCGGCAGATTTCGGGCGTTCTTGACCGCACATCGGCGCTGATCCCAGTTGCGCTTCGCTTTTACCCCGTAGGGCTCGACCTTGCGTCGAGCCTTGGTGGGGAAAACAGCAAAGCCTCACGCGAGGTGAGGCCCTACAAAAGATCAATTCCATCGGGCGATTGGTCCTATCTTCGCTGATCATGAACACGGGTAGTGGCACATTTGCAGAACAAACCACGTGGTAGGGACGGCTCTCCGAGCCGTCCGCAGACGTCACGGAGTGACGTCCATACCGGTTGAAATTCCAGAATGCCGGATTGAATTTCGTTTCCTGAATAGCGATGATCAGCAAAGATCAGCGGTTCATCCCTCGGCTCGATTGATTTGGTCCGACTCTGCCCCGGCCATTCCCGCCGGATTTGTTTTGCCCCCGCGGCGCCGCGGGCGTTGTTTGCCCGCAAAACCCATGCCCAAAATCGCATTTCTCGGCGCCGGCCGCATGGCCTCGGCCATCGTGGACGGCCTGCTCGCCCAAAAAGTCTCCGCCCCCGCCGACCTCGCCTGCACCGACGGCGGTGACGGCACCGCGACCGCCCTCGCCAAGCGCACGGGGGTCTCCGCCCCCGCCGGTCTGGCCGCGCTCTTCGCCGGTGCGGACACCGTCGTGCTCGCTTGCAAGCCGCAGCAGCTCGCCACCCTTGATCCGCAGATCACGGATTTGGCCGCCGGCAAACTCGTCCTCTCCATCCTTGCCGGCAAACGCCTCGCCACGCTCGGACGCGTTTTCCCGCGCGCCCGCAACGTCGTCCGCGCGATGCCCAACACCCCCGGCCAGATCGGCGCGGGCATCACCGCCTGGAGCGCCCTGCACCCGCTGACCCCGGCCGATCGCGCGCTGGTGGACGCCATCCTTGGCGCGCTCGGTCAGGTCGTGGCCGTGCCGGAGGCGCAACTCGACGCCGTGACCGGTCTGAGCGGCAGCGGTCCGGCCTACGTTTTCGAATTTGCCGCCGCGCTGCGCGACGCCGGCGAGGCCGCGGGCCTGCCGCGCGACGCGGCCTGGCGGCTCGCGCGCGAGACCGTGCTCGGGGCGGCGAAGCTGATGGCGCAGTCGCCCCTCGAACCCGAGGAGCTGCGCAACCAGGTGACGTCCCCGAACGGCACGACCTTCGCCGGACTGAAGCGGATGGAGGCGCACAATTTCCGCGGCGTGATGAAGGAAACCGTTCTCGCCGCCACCGCCCGCAGCGAGGAATTGTCGAGGGACGGGTGAAAGTTCTGGCCGTGGCGGCATCAAGGATTACGGCGTAACCAGCTTCCAATATCGTTCCGTTTCGCCGGACGACAGAAGTTGCGCAATCCGCCGTTTTTGATCCGCGGTGGGAATCCAGCCCTTGGCTTGGCGGAGGGCGTCAAGGATCTGAACCCGGTTGTTCAGGTTCCATTGGTTGGGCTCGTGGGTGGGCGAAAGCTCGGTCAGGCGTTGGATGACGGAGTCTTTGGCAGTGGCCGATCCGAAGCGGGCCAGCAGCAAGAGGGCGTCGGTCGCCACCTCGGAATCGGCGTCGTGGATGAATTTCAAGGTGAGGGCCTCCGCACCCTTATCGAACGAATCACGCAGCGTCTCTCCCAACAAATCATGAAAACAGCCGGTGTCGGCGCGCAAACTCATTGCGTGCTCGATGGCCGACAAAGCTGCCGGGCGGTCATGCTTGAGCCAATAGCGGAGAAACGCCGTCTGGATGGTGCAGGCCCATCTCCCTTCTGATGCGACGTAAAAGGCGATCACCTGCGGGAGAATGCGGGCACTCGCGTAATGCTCGATCGCCGGGGCGAACGCTTCCAAGTCGTCGTCGGAGTTGAGGTGCGCGAGCAATGAATCGTCGAGCTCCGGTAATTTCCGGTCAGGCAAGGCGAGCAGTACACTGAGATTGAGCAGCGGCCGGGCGCGCTGCAAATCTTCGAGCACCAACGACCGCACGGACTCGGGCTTGAGCTCAAGCAGGCGTATCATCGCTAAGTCTCCGATTGTTTCCCTGTAAAATCGTTCGGATTTCGTCGGCATCTTGGCCAGCGGCAACAGAACATTGATGAACTGGGGGCAGCGGGCACGCGGCCAAAGCTCGGTGAGCACCAGGCGTTTTTGATCTGGTGTGAGATTCGGAAATTCTCGCGCGACTGCGGCACGAACTTCGTTGGTCGGATTCTCGACATCCAGATGGCGGGTTTTGGCAAAAGTTTCGTTTGGCCGTGGGGAATGGCTTTCACCGTGAAAGGCCACATACTCAGCCAACAACGCGGGTAGAAGCAGAACCACTGCGAGCCTCATGCCACGATGGACTCCCTGCAACCGCACGCCGGGAAGTGCCATTTGATGAACCGTTAACGCCAGCGGGCCCAAGCTGCCTGCAAAAAACAACACCAAGAAACCAAACGTCGTGAACCCGGAAAACCGCCAGGTCCAACCGGTGAGTGCGCCTGAAGCCAAACCGAGACTGAGCGTAAAGGCCACGAATGCAGGCAGCCAAGACGGAATCCGCATTTTCCGCCGCAACCGTCCGGTCACCAGCGCCAGCAGCAATGTAAGACCGGTCAAGACTGCCGCCGACCGCGACCAATATGTCAGCAAAAGCGCCAGCGCTTTCACGTTGGGCCAGTTGCCCCCGGCAATCTCCGCGAATACTTGAAGGGCGGTAAACGCCGCGAGGATGTAGGCAAAACACACGCTCGCCGCCACCATGTGCAGCAGAAAGATCGAACGAAGTGCCCGCCGGGGTGTGGGCTGGTCCGTGTTCATACTGGCAGGCTGGATGCCCATGGGCGGGCGGGCAAACTGAAAGGTTCCCATTCGCTGCCACGCGCGGAGGCCGAGGAGGGTGAGGCCGGTTTCGATGTTGAGCAGGGGCGGGCCCAGCGCCGCGGACAGCGCGCCGCGTGCCCGGGTTGCTGCAAAGGTTGGGCCCAAGTCGCCGGCTCACCGCGTCGGCTTGGTCGAAGTTCGAGTCCTGAATGGTTACGCTTCAGCGCGGACCGCCCGGCGGCCGCGGACGAGGCGGAGGCAGCCGTGATACAAGGCCATGACTATCAGCAGACCGGCGGTGGCATACACAAGCCCCTCGACCGTTGTCGGAACCGCCGGACGAAACGCCGACCAGGTGTTGTGGGCGATGCCCGCGTCGAGGTGCCGGAGAAAAACGAACGGGCGTGTCCAGAGTGAGGCCTGCCGCAATGCGGTTTCCGCGCCGGCGAGTTCGTCCACCCGTGCGGCCGCATCGCGCACGACGCCGCCCATCCGGGCCATGGCGGGATCGGCGTTGGCGGAGAGCCGGTCGGTGAATTGTACCAGTGTCATTCCGGCCTGCCGCGCCACCCGTTGAAAAATCTCCAGCTGGCGGCGCGCCTCATCGAGGTGGCCGCCGAGCCGCTGGAGATACTGCTGCATGAATTCCGGCAGCTGGGAGCCCAGCAGCGCCCCGGCGACGCAGAGGGCGCGGTCCAGGATCCGCCCGGCGGCGGTGGCGAGCGGGCGGAGACAGGAGGCCAGTTTCATGCCGAGTGAATCCTGTCGCACCCGGGAAGGACACGCAATGCCGGACCTCAGGTCACCCACCGCCGCATTTGGGCGCACGGATTCCGCTGGCCTTTACAAAAACCAGTTTGCCAAAGCCACCGCGTTGCATTTATTTCATCCACCCTACCCAACATGAGCGAACCTTTTGACCGTTTGGCCTATCCGATTGGCAACCGCCTGGTCAGTATGACCGAGCTGCTCCGCATCTTTGCGGATCCGGAGCATGAACGGGAGGCGCATTCCCGCTATTCCGACCTCCATCTTAAGATTGGCGAACCGGCCCGCTACCGGTTTGACGGCGACCTGCAGGTCATTCCCGGGGCGGAACCGGTGACCGAGGAAATGCTGCGCGCGCTGATCGAGCCGACCCTTTCCCCCGAACAGCGCGAGGTGCTGCATGCCGGCCGGGATGACGTCGACGTGGGTTTCCAGCTGCCGGCCACCGGGCAGTGCTTCCGCCTGAACATCTTTCACGACCGCGACGGGCTTGCGGCCACGATCCGCGCGTTGCCCCGGAAGGTTCTGGACGTCCGCGATGTCGGCTTTCACGAGGATCAGGTCTGGCAGAACATTTGCAGTCTGTCTCAGGGACTGGTGCTGCTCTCCGGTCAGACCGGCAGCGGCAAGTCCACTTCCATCGCCAGCCTGATCCAGAAGATCAACGAGCAGCGCGCGGTGCGCATCATCTCGCTGGAGGACCCGATCGAGTATGTGTTCAGCAGCGGGCATGCGCTCATCTCCCAGCGCGAACTCGGCACGCATATCAGCAGCTTCAGCGAGGGCTTGCGCAGCGCGCTGCGCGAGGATCCCGACATCATCTATGTCGGTGAAATGCGCGACACCGAGACGATTGCGCTGGCCCTGACTGCGGCGGAAACGGGCCATCTGGTTTTCTCGACGCTGCATTCCCGCGACGCGACCAGCACGCTGACCCGCATCCTGGACAGTTTCCCGGCGGACCGGCAGAAGGCTGTGGCCACCCAGCTCTCGCTGAGCCTGGCCTACGTCATCAACCAGAAGCTGGTCACTCGCCGGGACGGCGGCCGGATCGTGGCGATGGAAGTGCTGCACAACAACACGGCCGCCGCCAACCTCCTGCGCACCGGAACCCTGCCCCAGCTTTACGGCATGATCGAGTCGAGTACGCGCGACACCATGATCACTTTGGAACGGCATCTGGGCATTCACTACAAGGCCGGTGCGATCTCCTTCGACGAGGCGGAGGCCTCCGCGAACGTGCCTGAAGCCCTCCGCCGGCACATCGGCTGAGGGACGGAACCTCAGTTGGCGCCGCGACCGGTTGCCGGTGGTTCCCGCACGGGGGCTGCCGGACATCTGCGCCGCCAGGCAAGGAGTTTACGCTTGGCCTCAGCTGGAGGGATGCGGTCAGGATGAGAATGCAATCCAAGGGGGCCCGCGAGCAGGACCGCCGGAGGGCGTGCGTGACGACCTCCATGCGTCACCCCCGCCAGGTGAACGCATGGCAGAGGGCGACACCGGCGGCATCGGCCTCGTCGGCGGCGAGCGGGCGGCCGTGGCCGAGCAGCGCCATGACGGTGCGGGCCATCTGCTCCTTGCTCGCCCGGCCCGCGCCCACCACCGCCTGCTTCACCCGCAGCGGCGCGTATTCAAACACCTCCCGTTCCGCCAGCGCCGCCGCCGCGATCGCCGCGCCGCGCGCCGCTCCGAGGATCTGGGCCGTCTGAAAATTCTGCACGAAGATCGTCTGCTCCAGCGCCACGTGGCGCACATCGGCCGCGGTCAGAAAATCCGCCACCGCCCGGTGGATCTCGCCCAGCGCGAACGCCAGCGGCTGCTTCGCCGGCACCCGCACCGTCTGGCAGCGCAGTAGCACCGGCGACCGGCCGGGCGTGAACTCCACCAGCGCCAGACCGGTGCCGCGCAGCGACGGGTCGATGCCGAGCACCCGGCCGGCAAACGCGCCGCGGGCCGGCCGGCCGAGCGCGAGCGTGGCGCCCGCGCTGGCCGCCGCGGGGACGTTGCGGCCTTCGAGCCGGGCCTTCCACATTTCTCTGACGGACATGCGCGCCATGATTTGCCCCGAGGAGGTAAACGAAACCAATCCGGGAGGAAACGAGATTCGGTCGCCCGGTCCGGGAACGGCCGGGCCCTCATCCCAGCAGCAGCTTGAGGCCGGCGAGGGCGCCGAGCCCCAGCGTCACGTTTTCGAACACCCGCTGGTTGATCCGCGGCAGGAGCCAGCGCCCGCCCAGCGCGCCCGCGAAGACCGCCGGGGCCAGCAGCAGGTTGAAGGAAAAGCTGTCCGCCGTGAGCAGGCCGAGCTGGATCATGAAGGGGACCTTGAACAGATTCACGAGCAGGAAGAACACGGCGGCGGTGCCGACGAACTCCAGCTTGGGCAGGCGCAGCGTCAGCAGATAGACGGCCATGATCGCGCCGGCGGCGTTCGCCACGAGGGTGGTGAAGCCCGCGAGCACGCCGATCACCGGCATATACCATCCGCCGGGTGCCGCCGCCCCGCCGCGGAGCCGGCGGAGCAACTGCAGCGCGGTCAACACCAGGACAATGGTACCGATCAGCAGCCGGGCCTGCCGGTCGTCGATCCGGCCCAGCGCCAGCCAGCCGAGCACCACGCCTCCGGCCGTCCACGGGAACATCCAGCCGATGTGGGCCCAGCGCGCATGCCGCCAGTAGGAGAGCACCGCGACAATATCGCCGAAGATCAACATCGGCAGCACCAGCCCGGCCGACTGCCGCGCCGGCACGATCATCGCGAACACCGCGGAGGCCAGCACGCCGAGCCCGCCGACGCCGGTCTTGGAGACACCGACAAACAAGGCGCCAAGGATGGCGACGAGTAGTTGGGTAGGGGAGAGGTTCATGCGCCCGATGCTTCCATGGCGAACGCCCCGCCAGCCACCCGAAACCGCTCCCAGTCGTCCGGCCCGGTATCGGGCGGACGGGTGCCGGTGGCGAGCACCTGGCGCGCGGAGCCCACGGCCGCCCAGAAGCGCTCCCGGCGGCCGGCATCCAGTTCACCGAGCACATCATCGGCGAGCAGGACTGGCTCGACGCCGGAGCGAGCCTGGAAAAAATCCGCCTGGGCCAGGCGCAGCGCGAGCATGAGGCTGCGCTGCTCACCTTCGGAGCCGAAGTCGCGCGCGGACCGGCCGCCCAGCGTGAACTCCAGGTCGTCCCGGTGCGGGCCGGCCAGGGTGGTGCGGAAGCGGAGGTCGCGGGTCCGGCCGTCGGCGTAGATCCGGCGCCAGCCGTCGGCGTCCGCGGCCGGCGCGACGGGCGCCAGGCCGACGGCGGCGGGCTCGACGGCGGCGGCGATGCGGCCGTAGGCGGCGGCCAGGCAGTGGGTCAGTTCGGCGAGCGCCGCGCCGCGTTTCACGCCGAGCACGGCGGCAGCGGCGGCGAGCGGATGCTCGAATGCGGCCAGTTCGGCCGGAGGCCCGCCCAGCTTCAAGAGGCGGTTGCGCTCGTCGAGCGCGCGGTGGTAACTCTGCAGCGCCGCGAGGTAACCGGCGTCGATGGCCGCGAGGGTGAGGTCGAGCCAGCGCCGCCGTAGCGCGGGGGCGCCGCGGATGAGCTGGAGATCCTGGGCAGTGAACACGACGGTGGGAAAGCGGCCCAGATAGTCGGCGATGCGGGGTACGCGTTCGCCGTCGCACGAAACCTCCCGCGATCCCGGGCGCAGGCGGATGACCACGCGGGTGGGGCCGAGCCGCTCGTGGTCGAGTTCGCAGGCCAGCGCGGCCTCCGGCTGGCCGTGGGCGATGAGGACGGCCGGGTCGGCGGTGCGGAAGGATCGGAGCGCGGTGATGAAGCCGGCGGCCTCGAGCAGGCTGGTCTTGCCCTGGCCGTTGGCACCCGCGAAAAACTGGCGCCGGCTCGCAAAGGCGAGCTCGGCCCCCGCGATGTTGCGGAAGTGCTGGAGGGTGATCCGGCGGAGGCGCATCAGATTTCCGCCACGTTGTCCGCCGGCTGCACTTCGGGCGCGACGGCGCCGAAGGCCGCGGCCAGCGCCGTCCAGTCGGCCGCGGTGGTCTCCCAGCAGGCGCTCACGCGCACCACGCGGCGGGCCGCGGCGGGGTCCAGGCCAAGTGCGGCGAGCACATGGGAAGATCCGGCCTTGCCTGTTGCGCAGGCGGAGCCGGTCGAAACCTGAAAGTCGCGCCGGTCCAGCCGCGCGACCCAGCGGTGGTTTTCGCCATGCGGCAGGAGGAGGCTGACCGTGTTCCACAGCCGCTCCGCGCCGGCGGCGACGACAGTCGTGCCCGGGACGGCGGCGGCGACGGCGCGCGCAAAGCCGTCGCGCCACGCCAGCCGCTCGGTTTCGAACAGCACCTTGGAGGTCTCCGCCTCTTCGAGCGCCGCGAGCATCGCCGCGATGCCGGGAAAGTTTTCCGTGCCCGCCCGGTGCCCGTTTTCCTGCGCGCCGCCGAGCTGGCCGTGGAAGCCGTCGGCCTGCGGGGCCGCCTGGAGAAAGCCAACGCCCTTCGGTCCGCCGAACTTGTGGGCGGAGCCGAGGACCCAATCGGCCTCGTGCAGGCCGGCGGCGGGCAGCTTGCCGAACCACTGGGTGGCGTCGCAGAGCAGCGGGGTGCCCGCGCGGCGGCAGAGGTCGGCGATTTCGCGCCACGGCTGGAGCACGCCGGTCTCGTTGTTGGCCGCCATGACGGCCACGGCTGCGGCGCCGTGGCGGGCGAGGAGGTCGGCGAGGGGACCGGGGCGGACCATGCCGTCGCCGTCGGGCGCGAGCCAGACGATCCGGTCGCCGAAGTGGGCGCGGGCGGCCGCGAGCACGCAGGGATGCTCGGTGGGATTGAGCGCGAGGGTGGCACCGGGGGACAGCGTGTGCGCCCAGTGCGCGAACACGGCGTTGGCGCCCTCGGTGGCGCCGGAATTGAAGACGAGCCGTGCCGGTGCGGTGCCGAGGAATTCCGCGAGCCGGGCGCGGGCGGCGTCGAGCTGCAGTTTCACGCGGGCGGCGGCGCGCGAGGGGCTGGAGGGGTTGGCCCACGCGCCGTCGCTGGCGAGCAGCCAGGCGGCGCGGGCCGCAGGGGCGAGCGGCGTCGTGGCGTTGTGGTCGAAGCAGGGCACCGGGCCAGCGTGGGGGGAGTCGGGCGCGTGGCAAATTGGTTCTTGCGGGCCGGGCGGGCGGGTCACGATGCTTCCACCCCTTTCATGAGCACACCCGCCACCACCGAAAACGCCGTCATCTCCACCAGCTACGGCGACCTGACCATCGCCTTCTGGCCCGACGTCGCGCCCAAGACCGTCGAGAATTTCAAGAAGCTCGCCCGCGAGGGCTTTTACAACGGCACCGCGTTTCACCGGATCATCAAGGGCTTCATGATCCAGGGCGGCTGTCCGAACACCAAGGCCGGCGCCACCGGGCAGCCGGGCACCGGCGACCCGGGTTACAAGCTGAAGGCGGAGTTCAACGCCAAGTCCCATGTGCGCGGCGTCATCTCGATGGCGCGCTCCTCGGCCCCCGATTCGGCCGGGTGCCAGTTCTTCATCTGCCACGGCGATGCGAAGTTCCTCGACCGCCAGTACACCGCCTTCGGCGCGCTGATCAAGGGCGACGACGTGCTGGAGCGGATTGCGAATGTGCCGACCAAGGGCAGCGAGAAGAGCACTCCCATCGAGCGCGTCGAGGTCACCGCCGTCACCCTCGTGCCGGCGGCGTGACTGCCCCACCGGCCGCCGCGGGCCCCCGCCGCGTCCGCCGGCCCCCCGGGAAAAGCGCTTGCCTCTGTCCCGCGCCTCGCGGACATTGCCCGCCGACCTAACCGCGCACGCGCCTCCCAGCAACCTTCGCGGGCCACACCGCCCGCTTTTTCGGACTACATGGACGACCAAGTTCCCCCAGAGAATCCTCCCAAGGATTTTAACAAAATTGATCTGGCCCAACTTCAGGGCTTCAGCTTTGGCACGCAATGGACGCAGGACAAAAGTGCGCCCGGCGGCTCCCGCCCTCCGCGTGAACCGCGCCGGGACGACCGGCCGCCGCGCGACCGGGATGGCGGCGGGGCCGATGCTCCGCGCCGCGACCGGCGCGACTTCCGCCGCCCGGCCGGACCGGGACCCGGGGCCGCGCCCGCCGGGGC
>CAIQQB010000116.1 GCA_903873805.1 uncultured Opitutia bacterium
CGTGCCATGCGCCCGGAGCCACGTTTCCAAAACTGTTTGCTGTTCGGTCGTCACGCCCAACACCGGCGCAAATTTGCTCATCCCGCCAGCCTGAAGGCAAAAAACCGATATGTCTAGCTATATCGGCATCACAACACTAGGGCACGACCAGAGCGACCCGAAATCCGAGGTTCGGACTCCGGTAGCTCGGCACGTCGTGGCCCCGCCAAGCCGAGCGGCAACGTTCCTCCGGGCTGTCAAATGCGCCTCCCCGCACCACCCGTTCCGGAGCCTCCAGGGGACCGCGCGGATCATCGATCACCCCGCCGGGTAGTTTTTCCACATAGCAGGTCAGGCACCATTCGCTCACGTTGCCCTGCATGTCGCAAAGCCCCCAGTCGTTGGGCTGTTTCATTCCCACGGAATGCACGACGGGACGGGTGGCGGTGAGCGCGGAATACCAGGCCTGAGCATCAAGGTTGCCGGCATACGCCCCGGTCGTGCCCGCCCGGCAGGAAAATTCCCACTGCGCCTCGGTGGGGAGATTGTAAACATAGCCCTTCGGTAGCCGCCCCGCCGCCCGTTCGCGTTCGGTCAGCCGGGAGCAGAAGGCCTTCGCTTCGGTCCAGGAAACGGAGGCCATCGGCCGGCTGGCCACGACGACCGACAACTCCGCAGCGTCCGGATTCATGATCATATCATACTGGCTGTGCGTGATCTCCGTTCGGCCCAGCCAGAATCCCTTTGTGATCCGCACCTGCGTCACCGGCCACTCGTTCGTCTGATGATACAATTCCGCCGGCGGGCTGCCCATCGGAAAAGTACCGGGCCGGATCCAGACCAGGTCCAGTTTGAGATCGTCCACGGTCTTTCCATCCGCCGGCGCCACGGCGACGGGAACCGCTGGCGCCACCGGCCGCGTGAAGGGTCCCGCGCGGCAATCGGCCAGCTGCCCCTCCTCCACCTGGACAACCTGATCCTGCGTCTCAAAGCCTTCGCGCACGAGGCGAACGTGATGCAAGCCCGGCCTCACATCGTCGATAATGAGACCCTCGTTTTTCAGTTCCGTCACACCCTGCGGCCGGTTGTCGAGGAACACCTGCACTCCGGGAGGACAAACCACATGGATAAAACCGGACGACTGGGCCCGCAGTTCCGGAACCAGGCCGACCAAGACCAATAGCACCCAGGCCGCGAACCGTTTTAACCCGAAACGAACCCTGAGGTCGGGCCACAGTTTTTGGGTGATTGCGCTCATGCGAAGGCAGTGGGACGTTGGTTATTCCGGACCGTTTGGCAACTGCCGCCAGTCACCCGGCGGAGCAACCCGTCCGGGAAGGGTTCACTTGTGATCCCACGGCAGCTTGATCGTCAGCCGCGGATGCTCCCAGACCTTGAAGACTTCAAACATCTTGCCCGGATTGAGGATGCCATTCGGGTCCAGCGCGTGTTTCACGGCCTGCATCGCGCGGACCTGCGCCGGAGGATGCTGCAGGCGCAGAAACGGCGTTTTGGCCAACCCGATGCCGTGCTCGCCTGAAATCGCCCCGCCCAGCGCCACCACGCCGAGCATCAGCTCGCCGACCGCCCCTTCCGCCCGCCGGCGCTCGTCCGCACTGTCGCGGTGATACATGATGTTCACGTGCAGGTTGCCGTCTCCGAGATGGCCGAAGGTCGGGATGTCCAGCCGCCACGTCCGGCGGAGCTTGTCCAGCAACCGCGCGCACTTCTCATAATTCCGCAGCGGCACGACAATGTCCTCGTTGATCTTGGAGTCGGCTAGCTTGAACATCGCGGGGGAACAGCCGCGCCGCACGGCCCACAGTTCCTCCGCCTCGGCCCGGTTGCGCGCCACGCGGAACGCGCCCGCCTCGGCCCGCGCCCAGGCCAGCACGGTCTTCTTTGCGTCGGCCACTTCGCTCGGCGTCCCGGCCAGCTCAATCAGCACCACCGGCCGGCCGGCCTGACCGGGAAACACCGTCTTGCCCGACGCCGCCTCGGCGCATTGCACGCTGTAGCGGTCCAGAAACTCGCAGATCGCCGGTTGCACGCGCTGCGCAAACAACGCCCGCACCGCCCGTAACGCCGCCACTTCGTTGGCAAACGCTGTCAGCAGCGTCCATCGTGCGGCCGGCAGCGGGATGAGTTTGAGCGTGGCCTCCGTCACTACCCCGAGCATGCCTTCGCTGCCGATCCACAGGTCGCGGAGATTGAAGCCCGCGGAAAACTTCTTGGTGCCGCTGCCCCACTGCACCGGTTCGCCCGTCGGCAAAAACCCCTTCAGCGCGAGCACGAAGTCGCGCGTCACGCCGTATTTGCCGCCGTGCATCCCGCCCGCATTGCAGGCGATGTTGCCGCCGATCGTGCAGTATTTCTTCGACGCCGGGTCGGGCGGATAAAACCAGCCCTTCGCCTCGGCCGCTTGATGGATGTCGCCCACCACCGCGCCCGCCTGCACCTGCGCGAGCCCCGCATCGGCGTCGATCTTGATGCGGTTCCAACCCGACAGATCGAGCACCCATCCGCCGCGCACGGGCGAACCCGAACCCGTCAGTGACGTGCCCGCGCCGCGCGTGGTCACCGGCACGCGATGCCGGTTGGCCAGCGTGAGCACGGTCGTGATGTCGGCGTCGGTGCGCGGCTTCACCACGGCATCGGGCAGAAATGAGAGCTTGCTCCCATCGAAGGACGCGGCGAACCGCGCTTCGTCAGACGTGGCCACGCGCGCCCCGAGGCGGCGTTTGAGCTGTTGGGTGGCGGAACGGAAAGAGGGCATGGCAGCTCAAACCTTCGTGCCGCTCCGCCCCGCACTCAACCGAGAAATGCCGCCGTCGCCAACCTCACTGCTATCGGTCGTACTGTCCGCCCTGGGGACGCGACGCCCCCGTCGCGTTCTGCGTCCCTGCCTTCAGCCCAACGCAATCTGCCATCCCGAAATCCACCGCCGACATTTCTCCGTATTCTTTGCCCCCTCTGCGCCTCTTTGCGGCCATTCCACCGCCGCAGCGGCTTTCACTCGCTATCGCAATCGATTCCGCCGCGCGATTGAACCTTTTGCGCCTCCCGGCATTCTACCCTGTATCGCCTCCTCGTGGCTTTCACCGACCCCGACCTCCTCCAAGCCGCCCGTCAATATGCACCTGACGCCTGGGACACCCTCCTCAAGCGGCACCAGTTGCCGCTCTACACCTATGCCGCCGAACTGCTCCGCGACGACACCGCCGCCCTCGACGTCGTGCAGGAAACCTTCGCCGCCGCCGTCCGCCACCTCTCCAGCCTGCGCGACGACCGCAAGTTCGCCTCCTGGCTCTTCGGCATCGCCCACCAGAAATGCGTGCAACATTTCCGGCGCGTCCGCCGCGACGGGGATGTCTTCGCCCCGCCTCCGGCGGACGACACGCCCGACGACTGGCCCGATCCCGAGGCGTCCGATCCGCGCGTGCTCCTGCTCCGCCGCGAGGCCGCCGAGGAGTGTTTCACGCTTGTTGCGCAACTGCCCGCCGCCCAGCGCTCCGCCCTGCTCCTGCATGTGCTGGAGGACTTTTCCCTCGATGAAATCGCCACCATCACGGCCGTGCCACTGGGCACCGTCAAATCCCGCCTGCATCACGCCAAGCGCGCGTTGCGGCAACTCGTGGAGGCCAGCCGATGAATAAGTCGCTCCGCGACCATCTCCTCGCCCGACACGCCGCCGCCACCCCGGCGCTCGACGCCCTCCGCCGGGCCGCGCTGCCGCCCGCCGAAATCAGCTGGCGCGAATTCCTCCTCGAGCTTTTCCGCCCGCACCGCGCCGCCTGGCGCATGCTCACCCTCACGTGGTGCGCCCTGATCGCCTTTCAACTCCTCGTCGCCGGTCCCGCCCGCCCGCCTGCCCCGACCGGCCCCACCCCCTCACCCGAAGCAGTTGCCGCCCTGTTCGCCCAATTCAATGCCGATGAAATCACATCCCGGATTGCTCAAATTCCTTAGGCGCCTGCTGCTGAGCCTCGCCGCTGTCGGCACGCTGCTCGCCGCCTTCGTCGTCGAGGAAAACTGGCGCGGCGACCGCGCCTGGGCCGCCACCGAACGCGCGCTCCGGGCCCAGGGCGAACCCCTCGACCTCGCCGCCTTCGCCACCCCGCCCATCCCGGACGACCGGAATTTCTTCAAGGCCCCTCTGCTCGACGGGTTGCTCAGCGCGAAAGAGCCAGACCCTAAGATCAAACGGCTGCGGGACGCGACCACGCTCGATGTCTTCTCCCATGTTATGAGTAGATCGATGTTTGACGTGGATCATCCCGAGCGCCGCCAAACCAACGGGGCAAAGTCCGCGCCCACCCCAAAAACGGCCAGTGACCCCACCGGGTTTCTTCATCTGGCTCAAGGATACCTTCTTCAAGAAAAGGTGATCACCACGCCTCTTTCCGACGATCCTGCCACCGACATCCTGGCTGCATTGAAGCCGGTCCAGCCCTTGCTCGATGCCATCCGGGATGCTGCCCGTGAGCGCCAGGATGCTTGGATACCCGTAACGGCTCCCCAAAACTTCGGCCTTACCTTTCAGGCGAGTTTGGCCCTGGACCTCGGCTCCGTTCTGAGCGGCCGGTCCAGAGCTGAACTGGCGCTGGGCCACACCGACGACGCGTTTGCCGATGCTGTCGGCCTTCTTGGCATGGCTCGTGCCACGCGTGCCGGTGCTCCTGGTCTCTTAAACACACTTGTCGGCAACGCGCTGCGTGTGATGGGCGAAAGTGTCCTCAAGGAAGGCAGCCGCCAACACCAATGGACTGATGTACAACTCTCCAACATCGGCCGCCAGCTCGCTGAATTTCAGCTTTTCGTGCAGCTCAGAAAATCATTTCAGGTCGAGCGGGTGTGGGTGCTGCACAATCTGGATTCGACGATGGTACTTGATCCTAAGCTCCGACCAAGGGTCAAAGCTGGCCGTTGGCTCTACGGGCTGATCCATGGCTGGGCGCAACAGGACAAAATTGGGCATTGGCAATTTGTACAAGGATACCTGAACGCATTCGATTCCGCCTCCGGTCAAATGTTTCCTGCCCGCGTCAGTGCGTTGCAAAAGAATGAGGAGGCCAAGGTCGGCACGCGTTCCTACTATGAGTGGGTCACCGGCGAAAAATATGCTGGCAAAATCGTCAGCATGTTGACCGGTTCCGGCGAAAGCGAAAACAGCCACCGCGAGGCCCTGATCGCCTGCGCGCTGGAGCGCTACTATCTCGCGCACGGCAACTACCCCACGACCCTTGCCGAGCTCGCACCTGCGTTCATTGCCACCTTGCCCACCGATGTCTTCAGCGGCCAGCCCCTCGGCTACAGCCGAAGTTCTGACGGCGGCTTCAAGCTGACTTCGCTCGCCGCCGACGGTCACAGCGAGGGCAAGACTTGGGTGCAGCCCGGCAGTCCCTGACGACTTTCCCCATCCGCTTCAGTCGAGCGCGGATTTCTGTTTCTCAAACTTGGCGCCCGCCTTGTCGAACCCGGCGGACATCACTTCATCGGACAAAGCCAGATCCTCCCGCGCCGTCGCGGCATGGCGTTCCCAGAGCGTCTGCTCGCCCGGCAGGCCATGTCCGTGGTCCGCAATCGCGGCTGCCGCGACATGCAGCAGTTTCGCCATCGGCATCGGGTCGATCGTGAGGTCCTCAAGCCGGTGGTCGCGGATCGCGACATAAACTTCGGCCGGAAACCGCCAGGCCCGGAGAATATGGGCGGCCACCTCGGTGCTCGTCAGGCCGAAGACGTCGCGTTCCCAGATGATAATCCCGGTTATCTCGATCGGCGGCGGCGGCGAACCGGGGCGCGACAAAACTTGCACGGTGCGGTCTAGGGCGATCTTGCCGATCGAGGACAGCAGGCCCGCAGTGTAGGCCAGCCGCGCGTCCTCGCCGATCTTGGGTGCCAACTCCTCCATCAGAAGGGCGGCAAACAGAGCGTTCTCGCGCAGCTCCTTCGACGGGATGGGATAAACTTTCAGGGGCGTGCCCAGAATCTGCGAGGCGGAGGCGATGCCCAACAAACCGTAAACCTGTTGGAGACCGATGCGGAGGACCGCCTCATCGAGCGAGCCGACGAGGTCGCCCCGCCGGAACGCGACGCCGTTGGCAATGCGGATGATCCGGGTGGTCAGCGCGCTGTCGCGGCGCAGCAACCCGGTGATGGCCTCGGTTTCGCTATTTGGGTTCAGCAGCAGCTCGCGCAACTCGGCCAGGATCCGTGCGCCCGGCGGCAGGGAGTCGGCAACCTTGAGGACATTTTCCAGTTTCAGAGGGGAAGCGCAGTGCACGTACCGTTATCGACAGTCCCGGCCCGTTCTTAAGCTGTCGTCGCCGAAAACCGCCTCAGCCGCCTTCGTCCCATCGCGCTGGGTCGCCCAACCCACCCTGGCCTGCGCCGCAAAGCGCCTCAGGTTTTGCCGGCAACATCAAGTGCCAGTGCGGCAAGGAAGCAGCGCGATGCCGGGACTTGCGGAGATGACGATCTGTCCGCCCTCGCATCAGTGCCGGTCAATTTGTTGGTGCTGTCACCACCGGTCATTTCACCATCTTAATTTCGACCGCAGCCGACTTGGCATCCCAATCCGAAAGCTCCATCGCCCCCTTGGGATATTTCGCCACAAATTTACCCAATTCATATTTGGTGAAGAAAATGGGCGCTTCAAACTTGCCCGTTGCGTCAGTGATCCGGACTCCGCAATGGGGCATTTGTCCGCCATTGTTTCCCACGCTGATCATGATCGTATGCAGGCCCGCGGCCATTTCGACCTCCGCGCTACTCCATTTTCCAGGCTGGGTTAACAAGGCATAGCCGAGCTTGTCGATGGTCACGCTGACGCTGGACTCGGCCGTCTCGATCTTAACCTTGGTTTTTTCGGCCAGATAAAAACTGCCCGTTGCGCTGAAAGACTCCGGCTTCTTGTTCATGTCCCATTTTCCGTTCAGCTTGGTTTTGGCCGCATCACCCCAGACATTCACTCCATTGGGAATCGCCAGAAGATAAAAGGGGAATTCCTTGTCCTTCCCGTAACTGCCGAGCATGCCCTTGCAGAATATTTGATTGTCAGCCGCACCCTTCGCGACCGCAACCAAAGTCAAAATAAGCATCGGAATCAGGCAGGCATATTTGAGTTTCATGGATTTGCCTTGGTTAGCCAAACATTGTGAGCAAACGAAGCTGGGGGAGAAAGCACGGACTATTGTGATTGAACCGCCACAGGCCTCAAGGACGAATCCCCCTCTCCGACGTCTGGCAACACGCAAGGTGCCCTGCATTGGGCTGAGATCCTGACATGTTACGCATCCAATCGGGATATGCTATTTCTCCAGCGAGAAACGGCGTCTTAAGGTCGACAAGGCCAAACGGAACACTGAGGTGGTCCCCGTCCGTTGGACAGCGGATCGGGTAAAATAAGTTAATATGGGAGGGGGTGCAGGGGGAGGGGCGAAGCCCC
>CAIQQB010000117.1 GCA_903873805.1 uncultured Opitutia bacterium
GCTCAATGCCCTTCAGGGCTTCCAAGCCGACCCGGGCTTTCAGATCGGGACTGTGCTGACGTCGTTTCTTTGACATAGGGATCGTTGTGCTGACTTTGGGTTAACGATCCGACCTGTCCAGTTTCCGGGGACCACCTCACCGTTCTTGGCGAACGTCGCGCCCGCTTGGTTCGTGAACGTCGAGTTCGCGCTGCCGAGGATGTTCGCGTTGTTGGCGAGAAGGTATGTACCTCCGCCCTGGTTGATCCAGGTCGCATCGCCCGCGCCATTGTCGTTCAGCGACCACTGCCCGCCGTCGTTATACGGAATGAAGGTCACGTTGCCGGCGTTCGTCACCAGGCTGTGGAGGTATTCGTGATAGGGGCGGTTCGCCGTGCCGAGGTTGAGCGTGCCCGTCAGGTGCAGCTCCCCGCCGCCATTGAGATAATAGAGCGTCAGCGTGCTGCCGGCGGCGCCGTTGACCGTCTGCATGCCGGTTTGGTTGACGGAGCTCAGGTCCAGCCAGCCGGCCGGCCCCACCGTGAGGTTGCCGGTGCCGCCGAGCGTGTCGCTGACGAAAGACAGCACGCCGTCGTTGATCGTGATGGTGCCATTGTTGGTGAAGCCCCATTGCACCGTGCTTTGGACGGGGCCGGTCTTCGCAAAGGTCGCGCCGACGGCGTTGGTGAAGGACGAAGTCGCATTGCCAAGGAGGTTGGCGTTGTTGGCGAGCGTAAACGTGCTGCCGGCCTGGTTGACCCACGCCGCGTCGCCCGCGCCGTTGTCGTTCAGCGACCACTGCCCGCCGTCGTTATACGGCACGAACGTCACGTTGCCAGCGTTCGTCACCAGGCTGTGCAGGTATTCGTGGAAGTTGTAACCCGGCGTGCCGAGGTTGAGCGTGCCCGTCAGGTGCAGCTCCCCGCCGCCATTGAGATAATAGAGCGTTAGCGTGCTGCCGGCGGCGCCGTTGACCGTCTGCATGCCAGTTTGGTTGACGGAGCTCAGGTCCAGCCAGCCGGCCGGCCCCACCGTGAGGTTGCCGGTGCCGCCGAGCGTGTCGCTGACGAAAGACAGCACGCCGTCGTTGATCGTGATAGTGCCATTGTTGGTGAAGCCCCATTGCACCGTGCTTTGGACGGGGCCGGTCTTCGCAAAGGTCGCGCCGACGGCGTTGGTGAAGGACGAAGTCGCGTTGCCAAGGAGGTTGGCGTTGTTGGCGAGCGTAAACGTGCTGCCGGCCTGGTTGACCCACGCCGCGTCGCCCGCGCCGTTGTCGTTCAGCGACCACTGCCCGCCGTCCGCATACGGCACGAACGTCACGTTGCCCGCGTTCGTCACGACACTGTGCAGAAATTCGTGCTGGTTGTAGGTCGCCCCGCCGAGGTTGAGCGTGCCCGTCAGGTGCAGCTCCCCGCCGCCAGAGAGATGATAGAGCCGCAGCATGCTGCCGGCTGTGCCGTTGACCGTCTGGGTGCCGGACAGGGTGACGCTTTGCAGGTGCAGCACGCCGGCTGGGCCCACCGTGAAGTTGCCCGTGCCGGCGAGCGGGTCGCTGATGAATCCCAGCAGGCCGTCGTTCACCGTCACGGTGCCGTTGTTGGTGAAGCCCCAATACACCAGGCTTTGGATCGGACCGGTCTTGGCGAAGTTCGCCCCCGCCGCGTTGGTGAACGTCGAGGTCGCGTTGCCGAGGATATTCGCGTTGTTGGCGAGCGTGAACGTGCTGCCGGCTTGGTTGACCCACGCCGCGTCGCCCGCGCCCTCGTCGTTCAGCGACCAAGCCCCGCCGTCCGCATACGGCACGAACGTCACGTTGCCCGCGTTCGTCACGACGCTATGCAGAAATTCGTGCTGGTTGTAGGTCGCCCCGCCGAGGTTGAGCATGCCCGTCAGGTGCAGCTCGCCGGGACCGGACAACCCCAACAAGGTCAACGTGCCGTTGTCACTCGACACCGTCTGCGTGCCCGTCTGCGTGACTCCGGCCAGGTGCAGCCAGGCTGCGGGGGCCAGGTTGATCGTGCCGGTGCCACCGAGCGTGTCGCCGCTAAACCGCATCTGGCCGGAGCTGAGGCTCACCGTGCCATTGTTGGTGAAACTCATGTCGATCAGGCTGGAGCCGCTGCCCGTGTGGACGAGCGTGGCGCCGGCCGCATTGGTAAACAGCGACGACGCCAAGCCTCGTAGGCTGGCCCCGCCTGAGAGCGTGACGGTCGCGCCCGGCAGATTGTTCACCTGGGCGTGACCACTGCCGTTGTCGTAGAGGCCATAGTCGTTGCTGAGCGACAGCACGGTCAGGTTGCCGTAGTTGTCGAGGGTGATGTCGGTTCCGCCAGCGTACAGATACTCGTGGCTGCTCATATCCGCCGTGCCGAGCGTGCTGTTGCCGTGCAGTTCCAGTCCGCCGGTTGCACTAAAAAACATGCCGGCGCCCCAGGTGAAATTCCCAGTGACGATGAGACGGCCGGGGCCGTTGACCGTGCCGCTGAGGATGGTGTCGGGCATTTGCGTGGGGCCGTTGAAGGTGTTGGTGCCGGTCAGCGTCACCGTGCCGCCGCCCGCAACCGTGGTCGGATCCGTGACCGTCTCGCCGCTCAGCGCCAGGCTCGCGCCCGCGGCCACCGTAACATTGCCGCTGCCGCCGTAGTTCGCGTTCACCAACCTGACCTCGCCCGCCGACACGTTGATCGTGCCGTTGTTGGTGACACTCATGTCGATCAGACTGGAACCCGTGCCGGTGTGGACGAGCAAGGCGCCGGCCGAGTTGGTGAACAGCGACGTTGCAGTCCCGCGCAGACTGGCCCCACCCGCGAGCGTGATGGTCGCGCCCGGCTGGTTGTTCACCTGCGCGTGCCCGCTGCCGTTGTCATAAAGACCGTAATTGTTGCTGAGTGAAAGCACCGTGAGGTTGCCATAATTGTCGAGGGTGATGTCGGCTCCGCCGGCATAGAGATACTCGTGGGCGTTTGTATCCGCCGCGCCGAGCGTGCTGTTGCCTTGCAGTTCCAGACCGCCGGTTGCACTGAAAAACGAACCCGGGCCCCAGGTGAAGTTCCCGGCAATGGCGAGTTGACCGGAGCCGTTGACGGTACCGTTGAGAATGGTGTCGGGCAATTGCGTGGTGCCGTTGAAGGTGTCGGTGCCGGTCAGCGTCACCGTGCCGCTGCCCGAAACCGTGGCCGCGCTGGTGACGGTTTCATTTATGAACGCCAGATTCGCGCCCGCCGCCACGGTCGCGTTGCCGGTGCCGCCGTAGTTCGCGTTGGTCAACCTGACCTCACCCGCCTGCACGTCGACCGTGCCGTTGTTGGTGACGCTCAGGTCAATCAGACTGGAACCCGCGCCGGTGTGGACGAGCGTGGCTCCGGCCGCGTTGGTGAACAGGGATGACGCCAAGCCGCGCAGGCTGGCCCCGCCGGTCAGCGTGACGGTCGCGCCCGGCTGGTTGTTGATCCGGGCGTGCCCGCTGCCGTTGTCGTAGAGGCCGTAGTCGTTGCTGAGCGAGAGCACGGTCAGGCTGCCGTAGTTGTCGAGCGTGACATCGGCTCCGCCGGCATAGAGATACTCGTGGGCGTTCAAGTCCGCCGCACCGAGCGTGCTGTTGCCGCGCAGTTCCAGGCCACCGGTGGAACTGAAAAAGGCCCCCGGGCCCCAGGTAAGATTTCCTGCAACAGCGAGGTGCCCGGTGCCACCCAGCGTACCGGCCATAAGCTGCAGCGAACCCACGCTGATGTCCGCATCCAGCACAATGCCAGACCCGTTGATCTGGGCCGTGTCGGCGGTCCCCGGGACAACGCCGCCCGACCAGGTGGTGTTGTCGGTCCAATTGCCGCTGCCAGCCGCCGGAATGGTCGCCTGACCCAAGGCCGACGAAACGAGCAACGCGGGTAGCAGCAGGGCCACCCGGAGGGGCAGGATAATCGTCTTCATGCTTGGGAAGGATCGGTCGGCTCGAAGGAGCAGGATGCATTCCAAAAACCTTTCCGCTGGCAATCCCCAAAACCAGCCCGCCGCTCCCTTTGGGCCCAAAGCTGCAGAAATTGAATGCCTCATGCTCAGGAAACCAAGCCGCGACAGGCGGCCGGGAGCACGGGAACAACCGGGTCAAAATCCCCAGCGGCCCGGCCCACGGACTCCGCCCGGAGGGCGTGCCGGACTTCGCTTGCAGGGGGCGATGTCGGTCGGCAGGCTGTGGCATGACCGAAACCTACACCGTTCCCGAGGGCACCTGGCGCACGCGGGCTGACAAGCTGCTGGCGACCGCGCTGCCCGCGCACAGCCGAGTGGCCTGGCAACGGTCATTTGTCGCCGGACTCGTGCGCTTGGGCGGGCGCGTGATCGACCGCAGCACCACCCTCAAGGCGGGGGATGTCGTCGAGTATGAGTTTCCCGCGGTCGCATCTTCGGAGCTGAAGGCGGTCGAGATCCCGCTCGACGTGCTCTTTGAGGACAAGCATCTGCTCGCGGTCAACAAGGCCAGCGGCATGGTGGTGCATCCAGGCGCGGGCACCGGCGAGGATACACTCGTGCATGCGCTGCTCGCCCACTGCCACGGTAGCCTGAGCGGGATCGGCGGGGTGGAACGCCCCGGCATCGTCCACCGGCTCGACCGCGAAACCTCGGGCGTGATGCTCGTGGCCAAGACCGACGCGGCCCACCGCGGTCTCTCCACCCAGTTTTCCGAACGGGCCGTCCAGAAGGAGTATCTCGCCCTCGTCGCCGGCACGCCCGTGCTGATGAGCGGCAGCGTCCGGAAACCCATTGGTCGCAACCCCCAGCAGCGGCATAAGATGGCCGCACTCGAGGAGGATGACGAAAGCGGCAGCGGCCGCGACGCCCATACCGACTGGGAGGTCGAGGAACGGTTCGGCACCCTCGCCACCCTGATGCGCTGCACCATCCATACGGGACGCACCCATCAGATCCGCGTCCACATGAAGGCCCTCGGCCATATTGTGCTGGGCGACGAGGTGTATGGGTGGAAACCCAACCCGCGCCTGCCGGTGCCGCCCGAGCGGGTCATGCTGCATGCCGAGCACATCGTGGTGACGCATCCCGTGACCAAAAAAAAGCTGGACCTGCGCGCCCCCCTGCCGGCGGATTTCGCCGGGCTGGTGGCTCAACTACGGAAGATTACGAAAAGCGCGGCTAAGGTCAAAACCGACGCCGCAACGAAGAAGCGCAACACCAAGGTTGTGCCGCCGCCCTATCACGTCCACGAACCGCGGGACTGAGGAATTGGGATTGCGGACTGCGGAGTTCGGAATGCGGAAGGGTAAGCCAACTGGGACGCGACGCCCCTGTCGCATTGGCTTGATCACTTCCGACCGGGGCGAGGGCGCCCCAGCCCCATGGCCAGGTGACCCATTGCATCAACCCTGCCCGAGCGCCTCGGCGGCCAGACCCCAGCGCAGGTTGTAAAGCGAATGGTGGAACGCGGTGATGCCGCCGGCCTCGGCCACGGCGAGCATGGTCGCAAGTGCGGTCGGGAAAACGTCCGCCCGGGCCGCAGGCAGGCCGGGAACACTCTTCCGGGCCGCCAGCGGCAGCGCAGCGAGGGTGTCGAACAGAGTGCGGATTTCGATCAGGCTGAGCACCGGCGGAGTCTCCGCCAGCGGCCGGCCGGCCCGGGCGGCCAGAATTGCCCGGGCCGTGGTCATGCTGCCGCCGGCAAAGACCGCCCGGCCGTCCGGCACATCAAACCGGAAGCCGCTGCGAGCGAGCTCGGCCCGGGTATGGTCGGCCACGGCCGTCCGGGCCGCGTCGGAGAACGGCACCGTGATATCGGCCACGAACTGCTCCGTGAGACGCACACAGCCCAGGCGGAGGCTCAGGGCTTGGACGATCCGCTGCCGGTGAAATGAGAGACACTCCAGGCTGCCGCCGCCGAGATCAAAAACATAAAAGTCCTCGAAGTTCGCCAGGGCCGGGTCGCAGAGCAGGCCACGGCCGATCAGCCCGGCCTCTTCCTCGCCGGTGAGGATGCGAACGGTGTGCCCCGTGGCGGCTTCCACCCTTGCGCGGAACTCGGCGCCGTTCCCGGCGTCGCGAACGGCGCTGGTGGCGACGAGGATGGTCCTCGCCGGATGGAACGGTGCGGCGAGGGCCAGCAGTTGCGCGATCGCAGCCAGGCCGTCCGCCATGCCCGCTTCACCGAGCTGCGGCCGGACCCGGCTGAGCCCGGCACTGATGCGGACGTCGAAGGTGGCCTGGGTCAGCGCCTGCAGGACACCGGCGGTGCCACGCGCGGCGACGAGCAGCTTGATCGAGTTCGAGCCGATATCGATGACGGCAACGGAAGGAGGGTGAACCACAGTGACACAGAGAACACAGAGTGAAACCTCTTCAAGTCTTCCTCGGTGCTCTCGTTTGTCCGTGGTTTACAACACAAAGTCGGCCGGGGCGATCAGGACGACGAATTCGCCCTTGAGGCTGCCCTTCAGCAGGCGGGCCTGGACGTCGGCAGCGGGGCCGACGAGAAAGGTTTCGTGCAGCTTGGTGACCTCGCGCGCGAGGCAGACGACCCGGGCGGGACCGAGCTGGCCGACAATCTCGGCGGCGAACTTGTCGATGCGGTGGCAGCTCTCGTAAAGGGCCAGCGTGTAGGGAAATTCTCGATACTTCTCCAGGAAGGCGAGGCGGGCGGCGCTTTTGGGCGGGAGAAAGCCCACAAACAGGAAGCCGTTGGTCGGCAGGCCGCTGGCGCTGAGCACGGCGGTGAGGGCGCTCGGGCCCGGGACGGGCACGACCGGCAGGGAGCGGCGGCGGCACGCGCGCACGATCCGGAAGCCGGGGTCGCTCAGGGCCGGCGTGCCGGCGTCGCTCACCAGCGCCACCGATTTGCCCGCGGCCAGCAGGTCGGCAAGGCGTTCGGCGGCTTCGATCTCGTTGTGGTCGTGGTAGGCGACGAGTTCGCGATGCAGACCAAAGCGGGTGAGCATGCCGCCGGTCGTGCGGGTGTCCTCGCAGGCGACGAGGTCAACGGCGCCAAGGATCGCCCGCGCCCGCTCCGTCAGGTCGGCGAGGTTGCCGATGGGCGTGGCGACGACGTAGAGCGTGCCCGGCTGCGGGGTCAGCGACTGGTTTTCCATCGGCGGCGTGGTCCCCGGGGCCGGTGGCGCGAGGCAGTCGCCGGTCAGTGGCTGCCGTTGCCGCCGCTGCTGCTGCCCGGCATGGTGCCCATGCCCGGAATGCCACCCTCCCAATCGGCCGGACGGGCCTGCGGAATGGTGCTGTCGGCGGAAGTCATGCTGGTGCAGCCGGCGAACAAGGCACCGAAGGACAGCGCGAGCAGTGCGAGAAGGAGGTGGCGGCGGGTGGGCATGCGGCGAAAATGAAGGGGACTGATGGGGAAAAGGCAAGTCCGGGAACGGTACGGGTTGCACCAACGTCTGTTGAAGTTTGGACTCAAACCCACGGGCAGGATGCCCGTGCCACGTGGCATGGGCATCCTGCCCATGTCGGAGAATGTCCAGAAATCAATTCACGTCGGGACATTCCATCCCGGGAATAGGGCGCAGCAAGTCTGCGCCCCTTGTTGCTACAAGACGGCAAGCCCATCAGACCGCCCGGTAGGTGGAGTTGAACCAGGGGGTTTTGGCCCGCTTTTTCACCCCGCTGAACTTGTTGGCCGCGAGGTGCTCGAGGATCTTGTAGGCGAGCTCGATTTTTTCGGGTGCGCCGGCGGCGGCGGCGAGCTGTTCGGCGGTGAAGGGCTGGCCCGGAGCGGCCTTGAGCGCGGCGGCGAGCTTGAGCTTGAGGGCGATGACGCCCCCGGCGGCCTTCTTGCCGGCCTCGACGCCGGGCTGGTGGTAGGCGTTGATGCCGATGAGCGAGGCATAGAGGCCGACCACGCGCTCATAGAGGGCGATCAGCATGCCGAGCGAACGCGGGGAGACGTCGGGCAAGGTGAGCGTGACCGAGATGCGGTCCTTTTCGCTCAGGGCATCGCGGGTGCCGAGGAAAAAACCCTGCAGAAAATCGCCGGCGGTGACGCCGGGCTCGACCTCGAGAGAGGTCTTCGCGTCGCGGTCCTTCAGCACCTCGATGAAGGTCACGAAGAAATTGTTCACCCCGTCGCGAAGCTGCTGCACGTAGGCGTGCTGGTCGGTCGAGCCTTTGTTGCCATAGACCGCGATGCCTTGGTTGACGACGTGGCCCGCGAGATCGCGCTCCTTGCCGAGCGACTCCATCACGAGCTGCTGGAGATAGCGCGAGAAAAGGAGCAGGCGGTCCTTGTAGGGCAGCACGACCATGTCCTTGGCGCCGCGTCCGTCGGTGGCGAAATGCCACATGAGCGCCAGCAGCGCGGCGGGATTTTCCGCCGTCACCGGCGTGCGCGTCACGGCGTCCATCGCCGCGGCGCCGTCGAGCAGCGCCTGGATGTCGATTCCCTGCAGCGCGGCGGGCAGGAGGCCGACCGCACAGAGCTCGCTGGTGCGGCCGCCCACCCAGTCCCACATGGGAAAGCGCGCGAGCCAGTTTTCACTGACCGCGGTGGCGTCGAGCTTGGAACCGGCGCCGGTCACGGCGACAAAGTGCTTTGCGGGGTCGAGCTGCGCGGCCTTGAACGCCACCATGGCCTCCAGCATGCCGTTGCGCGTCTCGGCGGTGCCGCCGGACTTGGAGATGACCACCACAAGGGTCTTGGCGAGCTGCCCGCGCAGGCCGGCGAGCACGTAGTCGATGCCGTCGGGATCGGTGTTGTCGAAAAAGGAAACGGCGAGCTTGTCCTTGCGCGGCTGGCCGAGCGAGTGGGCAACCAATTGCGGGCCGAGGGCCGAGCCGCCGATGCCGATCACGAGAAGATTCTTGAATTTGCCCTTGGGTCCTGCGACGGCCCCAGAATGCACCTTGTCCGCAAACGCCCGGATGGCGGAGAGCGTCGAGGTGATCTCAAGCGCGAGCGCGGGCGTGGGGGCGAGCTGGGGCGCGCGGAGCCAGTAATGGCCAACCATGCGCTGCTCGTCGGGATTGGCGATGGCACCCTTCTCGAGCGCGGCCATGGCGGCGAAGGCCGCCTGCATCGCGGGTTCCTTCGACGCCAGAAAGTCGTCGGGAAACGGGATGCGGGAGATGTCGAGCGCGACGCCGAGGCCGGCGTGATGGTAGGAGTGGGCTTTGAAGCGGGACCAGGTCATGGGCGGAAGGATTGCCCGTGAATTTCGCGGATGAACGCGAATTGACCAAGCTCATTCTTGGGCATTCCTTGGGTTCATTCCCCGCGGCTTGTTTCGGCTTGGTTGTAGCCGGGGTCGGCGACCCCGGGGTTCGCGATTTGCAGCCAAAAGCACCAGGGGCAGCTACCCCCACTACAGTTTCCTGAAAGACTTCGGCACTCGGAGCCAGCTCAACGAGCTGGCCTACAGTTAAGGGCATCAAAGCTCGGCACGGAGAATCCGGGGCGGGGGCGCCCCGGCCCCAGATTCGGAGCAGCGCATTGGGTCAATGCGCTCCACCTTGCAGACAGAGAGACAGTGGAGGCGCGGCGACTGGATCGCGCCTTCAAGGTGAAGGAAGCAGGGCCGGACTGACGCGTCAGTTGGCCAGTGCCACCGGCGCGCTGGCAGCCGGCTTGGCGTTCTCGTCGAGTTCGAGGCGCAGATAGTCGTAGACGACGCCGGAAGTGACATCGCCAGCCGGGACGGTCAGCTGCATTTCGTTCTCCCCGGGTTTCAGCAAGGTGGCGTCAAAGGTCTGGGTATATTCCCGCCAGACGCCCATGTCGGTATTGTAGCGCAGGGCGTTGGTGGCGACCGTCCGGATGGTGCCGACGCTGTGCCCGTTGACCGCGACCGCCAGGCCGCCGCCGCCATCGGCGCCGGCCAGCGCCACGCGGAGCGTCGCCAGGCCCCGGGCGGATTGGTCGTAGTTGAACTTGATCGTCCAGGTCGTCGCCCGGCCCCGGCCGATGGTCCGCCACATGTCCTCAGTGCCCTTTGCGGTCTGCATCCAGCCGAAGCGCTGGTTCAGGGGATCCTTCGCCTCAGGGTTCTTCCAGGCTTCGGACAGCTCATGCGGCACCTGCTCGAAGAACCAGTCCTTGTGGTAATCACTTTTCCCGATGGTATAGGTGATGTCGTTGGGAAACAGGTCGCCGTAGCGCACGGGCCAGCCCCAGAGCCAGTAGTTCGCCGGGTCGCCCTTGTAGAATTTGCCGCCGGTGCGGTCGGGGTAGCCGATTTCCCACACCTGTTTGCCGTAGCGCACCGGCTTCCAGTTCAGCTTGCCGAGGTCAAGATTCTGGCCCGCCGCAACGGTGATGCTGGTCTGGGCGAACTCGCCCAGCACGCCGTCGGCAAACGCGTGCAGCGTGTAGGTGCCGGGCCGGACATTGGTGATGGTGAACTTGCCGTCATCGGAACCGTCGTTCCAGAACTGGTAGTAATTGCCGTCGTGCTCCCAGGTGACGAGGCTGCCGTTGCCCGACCGCTGGACGTAGCCGCCGGCGTTGCTGATGAAATCCGGGTGCGACAGCCCGACGGTGAGGTGGGGCAGCTTGGTCGAGGCCGCCTGCGGGTCCTGGAGGACGAGCTGGCCGGTGACGTTGCCCCGCTGTTCCTTGTGCGGATAGTCGACGCCGTTGACCCAGTCGTAGGGCCACTGGGCCTTTTCCGTCTTCGCCTGGGCGAGGGCGTCCTGAAACAGCACGGTGGCATTCTCCTGCCAGGCGGGCGGCACCGTGGGGTTCCCAGCAGTGGCGGCGAGCGTCGCGAGATCGGCCGCGGATGGCACCTTGGGTCCATCCAGTGCATTGCAGTAAACGAAAATCGGGCCGACGACCTTGTTCCATTCCTCGCCCGCGGGAATGTTGCAGCCTGCCCCGCCGCCGTAATGGCCGGCGCACCAATAATCGAGGATGATCGGGTCGGGATTGTCGTTCGCGTCGTAATGGCAGACCAGCTCAAGCTTGGAGGCGCCGCCGCTGAGGTATTCGGTGGTGGGGTTGATGAACCAGACGCCGACGTGGTCCTTGGTGCTGGACCAGCCGTAGGCGGGGATCTTGTACTGCAACGCGTTGTAGCTGTACTTGTGTTCGACCGAATTTTTGTAAACGCCGGTGCTCAGGATGCGCTGTTCCTTGGCATGGATAACCACTCCGGTGCCCCAGTCCTGCGGGGTGCACTCCAGCATATTGCGATCGGCGTCGACCGAAATCCAGTTGAAGGTGTGGTTGAGCTTGGTGATAAAACGGTTCTCACCAAAGCCCGCCGCGCCACTGGCGGCCGGATGCGTGTAAATCCCGTAGGCGTAAATCCCGCTGATCCCGCGGGCCAGAGTGTAGCGGAACTCGATGCCGATGCCCCGGCCGGGGGCGCCCTTGACCGAGACCTCAGCCCGCTCGCCACCGTTGGACTTCGGGTCGATCGTCACGGTGGCGACCGCGCCGGCCGGCGTCGATTCCCAGTATCCGCCCTGGTTGTTCATGGTGTTGATGCCATGAAACTCCAGGCCCGTCATGTTGCCGTTGCGCTTGTTGACCGTCGCCCGGACAATGCCGTTGTCGAGCGTCCAGGTGCCGCCGTTGTCAGTGACGGTGACAGGGGCGTTGACGGTTGACCGGACCACGGCCGGAGCGGCGTCAGCCGCCCGGAGCACCGGTACGGCCACGAGCAGGGAGAGGGAGGCCGCCGCAAACAGCACGCGCCGGCAGGAGCAGGGGGAGATATTCATGGAACGAATTGGGAGAAAAGATGCCGCAATCACCGGGGGCGGGCGGGCGTCAGTTGGCCAGGGCCACCGGCGCGCTCACTTCCGGCTTGGCATTCTCGTCGAGCTCGAGCCGCAGGTAGTCGTAAACGACCCCGGAGGTGACCTCGCCCGCGGGCACGGTCAGCTTCATTTCGTTTTCGCCCGCCTTCAGCAATACACCGTCAAACGAAACCGTGCGCTCCTGCCAGATGCCCTTGTCCGTGTTGTACCGGAGGGCGTTGGTGGCCGTGGGCCGGATGGTGCCGACCGCCTGACCGTTGACGGCCACCGCCAGGCCGCCGTTGCCATCGGCTCCGGCGAGCGCGATCCGGAGGCTCGCCAAGCCCTTGCCGGCCTGGTCCAGGTTGAACTTGATCGTCCAGGTGGTCTCGCGGCCGCGGCCGTAGAGGGCCCAGGGTCCGGCGCCATCGGCGGCGGGATACTGCACGCGAGACTCGGCCTTGACCCAGCCGAAGCGCTGGTTGGCCGGATCCTTGGCGTTGGGATTCAGCCAGAGTTTTGGGTCCGCCGTCGCATGCGGCACCTGTTCAAAAAACCAGTCCTTGTGCCAGTCGCTCTTCCCAACCGTGTAAGTGAGGTCATTGGGGAAGAGCAGCGAATAGCGCAGCGGCCAGCCCCAGAGCCAGTAGTTGTCCCCGTCGCCCTTGAGAAACTCGCTGGCGTTGCGGTTGGGCACGCCAATCTCCCAGACCTGCCGGCCGTTGCGGACGGGCTTCCAGACGAGCTGGCCGAGATCCACATTCTTGCCGGCCTCGATGGTGATGTTGGTCTGCGCAAATTCCCCCAGCACGCCGTCGGCGAACGCGTGCAGCGTGTAGGTGCCGGGGCGGACATTGGTGAGGGTGAACTTCCCGTCGGCGTCACCGTCGTTCCAGAACTGGTAGTGCTTGGCGTCATGGGCCCAGTCGGTGCCACCGCCGCCAAACCCGCCGAAGCCACCGCGCCCGCCGCGGGCCGCCGCCGCACCGGGTGCCGCCCCCGGCGTAATCTGTCCGGCCACCGGAACGGGCGCACCGGCGGCGGGCGCCGCCGCCCCACCGCGCAAGCCACCCGGACCGCGTCCGCCGCCGGCCCCGCCGCGCCCGCCGGCACCGCCAGCGGTATCGGGATAAGCAAGGCCGACGGTCAGCAGGGTGAAATTCTTCATCGGCACGGGCGCCAGCGGGTCGTTGAGCACGATCTGGCCGGTGACCGTGGCGCGGCCGTCCTTGTGGGGATAGTCGACGCCACTGACCCAGTCATAGGGCCACTTGGATGTTTCCTTTTGGGCCTGGGCCAGCGCGTCCTGCCACAGGGCAGTCTGGTTGTGCGTCCAGGCGGGCGGGATGGTGGGATTGCCGGCGGTGGCCGCGAAGGTGTCGAGGTCGGCCTGGGTGGGCGTCTGAAACTGGTCGAGCGAGTTGACGTAAACGAAGATCGGGCCGACCACCTTGCTCCATTGCTCACCCGCGGCCACCACGCAGGACGCGCCGCCGCCGTAGTGCGTGCCGCGCCAGTAATCGAGGATGATGGGATCCGGGTTGTCGTTGTCGCCGTAGTGGCAGACGAGCTCCTGCTTGGAGGCGCCCCCGCTGAGGTATTCGATGGTCGGGTTGATGAACCAGACGCCGACGTGTTCCTTGGTGCTCGACCAGCCGTAGGCCGGAATGCGGTACTGGATCGCGTTGTAGCTGTACTTGTGCTCGACCGAATTCTGATAGGGCCCCTGACTCATGATGCGCTGCTCCTTCGCGTGGACCACGACGCCGGTGCCCCAATTGAGCGGCCCGGCCGCGGGCATGTTGCGGTCCTTGTCCACCGAGATCCAGTCAAACGACTGGTTGACGCGCAGGATGAAACGGCTCTCGCCCAGGTTGAGCGCCCCGTAGGCCGCCGGATGGGAGAAGATTGCGTAGGTGTAGACGCCGCTGTCACCCCGGCCCATCGAGTAGCGGATTTCGAGATCCATGTTGGACGTGCCGTTCGTCGAGCCCGGGGAGGCGCCAAAGGCCACTGCCCCGCCGGTCACGCCCTTGACGGACACCTCGGCCCGCTCGCCGCCGTTTTTGGCGGGATCAATCGTGACCATCTGCGTCAAACCGCCCACCTGGGCGGCGGCGGCGGGGTTCTGCTCCCAGGGACCCACGGCACCCTGGTCGTGACCCGCGCGGTCCACCCCTTTGTACGTCACTCCGACGAGGTCGCCGGTGCGCTTGTCGACGCGCGCTGAGACAATGCCGTTGGACAATGTGAAAAAGCGGCCGTCGTCGGCGACTGTGACGGGATCCGCACTGGCGGTCTTGGCCACCACCGGGGCCGCTTCAGTCGCATGCAGTGAAGGAAGCGCCTCGAAAGCAGCAATCAGGGCAATAGCAATGAGGCCGCGCGAGCCGGCCGACAGCGTGGTATTCATGGGGTAAACTTGGGGGTAAAGGGTGACGTCTGCGTACTTTGACGATAACTGATCAGGAAAGTTACCCGGATTGCGGGAACCTTAGCTTGTTGCAAGTAGCGCCAGCACCGGGCAAAGGCCATCGGACAGAGCCCCCCACCCCCGCAACCGCAGCGTGCCGGGCAGGGTTGGAGATTGGATCGCAGCGGACGGCGCAATCAGTTATTCGGTCGTCGCCACCGGGGCGCCGGCCGGCGCGGGTTTATCGTCGAGTTCGAGCCGCAGGTAGTCGTAAACGACCCCGGAGGTGAGTTCTCCACCCGGAACGGTCAGCTGGATCGAGTTCTCCCCCGGCTTCAAGATCGCGGCGTCAAAAGTCTGCGTGTACTCGCGCCAGACACCCTTGTTGGTATTGTAACGGAGCGCGTTGGTGGAAATGAACCGGATGGATCCGACACTCTGGCCGTTGACGCCAACGGTGAGTCCGCCGGGTGCGCCGGGATTGTTGAGTCCGGCCGTGCTGTCGGAGCCCGCCAATGCCACCCGCAGTGTGGCTCGGCCCTTCAGTGGCTGATCCACGTTGAATTTAATCGTCCAAGTGGTCGCGCGACCCATGCCGTAAATGGCCCATGGGCCGGCCCCGTCGGCCGCGGGGTATTGCTCCTTCGACTCCGCCTTGATCCAGCCGAAGCGCTGGTTGGCGGGATCCTTGGCCTCGGGGTTGATCCACGACGTATTTTCCGAGCGCGGCGTCTGCTGGAAAAACCAATCCTTGTGGTAGTCGCTCTTGCCGACCGTGTAGGTGATGTCGTTCGGGAACAGCAGCGGGTAGCGCAGGCCCCAGCCCCAGAGCCAGTAGTTCGCCGCGTCGCCCTTGAAGAACTTGTCGCCGGAGCGGTTGGGATAGCCGATTTCCCACAGCTGCTTGCCATAGCGGACGGGCTTCCACTCCAGCCTGCTCAGTTCGAGATTCTTGCCGGCCTCGACCGTGATGTTGGTCTGGGCAAACTCACCCAGCACGCCGTCTGCGAACGCATGCAGCGTATAGGTGCCGGGGCGGATGTTGGTGATCGCAAACTTGCCGTCGTCCGTGCCGTCGGTCCAGAACTGGTAGTAGTTGCCGTCATGCGGCCACGTGACGATTCCGTTGTTGCCCGCCCGGGCGCTGCCGCCGGGATAATCCGGATGGGCCAGACCGACCGTCAGGTGAGGCAGCTTGGTCGAGGTGGCCTGCGGGTCGTTGAGAACAAGCTGGCCGGTGACATTCCCGCGCTGTTCCTTGTGCGGATAGTCGACACCGTTGACCCAGTCATAGGGCCACTGGGCCTTTTCCTTCTTCGCCTGAGCGAGCGCATCCTGGAACAGGGAGTCGGCATTGTCGTGCCAGACCCCGGGCACCGTCGGATTGCCGGCGGTGGCAGCCAGGGTGTCGAGATCCGCCTGGGTCGGGTCCTTGGGGTCGGCCAAGGCGTTGCAGTAGACAAAAATGGGGCCGACGACCTTGTTCCATTCCTCGCCCGCCGGGATGCTGCAGCTGGCGCCGCCCGCGTAATGGCCGCCGCACCAGTAGTCGAGGATGATGGGATCGGGATTTTCGTTGGCGTCGTAGTGGGCGACCAGCTCCAGCTTCTCCGCGCCGCCGGCGAGGTATTCGGTGGTGGGATTGATGAACCAGACGCCGACATGGTCCTTGGTGCTGGACCAGCCGTAGGCGGGGATGCGGTATTGGTAGGCGTTGTAGCTGTATTTGTGCTCCACGGTGTTTTTGTAAACACCGGTGCTCAGGATGCGCTGCTCCTTGGCGTGGATGACCACACCCGCGCCCCAGTCCTGCGGGGTGCACTCGAGCATGTTGCGGTCGGCGTCCACCGAGATCCAGTTGAAGGTATGGTTGAGCTTCGTGATGTAGCGGTTTTCGCCGTAGCCCGCCTGTCCACTCGAGGCCGGATGGGTGTAAATTGCGTAGGCATAGATCCCGCTCATCCCGCGGGCCAGCGCGTACCGGAGCTCGATGGCAATGCCGCGGCCGGGGGCGCCCTTGACGGAAACCTCCGCGCGTTCGCCGCCGTTGGTCGCTGGGTCGATCGTGAGGCTGTCGGTTGCACCCGACGGCGACGACTCCCAGTAGCCGCCGCCGCCCATGGTGTTGAGGCCGTGGAACTGCAGCGCCTGCATCCGGCCGTCACGCTTGGTGATCGTCGCCTGCACGATGCCGTTGTCGAGGACCCAGGTCGCGCCGTTGTCCTTGACGTTGTCCTTGACGGTCACAGGGGCGCTGACCTGCGGTTGGGCGATGGCCGGCGCGGCGTGGACGAGGGACGGCAAGGAAACGGAGGCGAGAACCAGGGCGGTGAAAAGACCGCCGAGGCGGACAGAGCGGGAGGCTTTCATGGGAAACAAAGGCGAGACGGAGTGAAGCGGAGGGCGGGGTTGCCGGGGGTAAACGGATTGATGCCAGTCCCGTCCGACCGGTGTTGCAAGCCCGCAATGACACCGGAGCGCGGCCTTTGGGCGGGCTGTACGAAGATCGTTCGCCGGAAACTCATCCGGCGAAGAACTCCTGCGTGCACCCAGTTGACGAAACGGCCGAAACCCCAATCAGAGATCCTTGTCCGTCACCGCGCCGAACGACGCGGTCGTGACGTGGCTGGCGTACTTCGCGAGGACGCCGCGGGTCTCCTTCGGCTTCTTCGGCTTCCAGGCCTTGAGGCGGGCCTTGATCTCCTTCGCGGGCAGGGCGAGGGTGAGCTCGTTCTTCACCGCGTCGATCGTGATCGGGTCGCCGTTCTTGATGATGGCGATGGGACCGCCGATGGCGGCTTCGGGCGTGATGTGGCCGACGACGAAGCCGTGGCTGCCGCCGGAGAACCGGCCGTCGGTGATCAGCGCGACTTCCTTCCCGAGGCCCTTGCCCATGACGGCGCTGGTGGGGCTGAGCATCTCGCGCATGCCGGGGCCGCCGACCGGACCCTCGTTGCGGATGACCATGACGTGGCCCGGCTTCACCCGGCCGTCGAGCACGGCCTTGAGGGCGGTCTCCTCGGACTCAAAGGTGATGGCGCGGCCGGAGAACGTGAGGCCCTCCTTGCCCGTGACCTTGGCCACGGCGCCCTCGGGCGCGAGGTTGCCGTAGAGAATGCGCAGGTGGCTGTCGGCCTTGATCGGATTGGACAGCGGGCGCACAACGTCCTGATTCGTTGGATACGACCCGACGTTTTTCAGATTTTCCGCCACGGTCTTCCCGGTGACAGTCAGGCAGTCGCCGTGGAGCAGGCCGGCGTCGAGCAGCAGCTTCATCAGCGGCGGGAGGCCGCCGATGCGCGAGAGGTGGGCCATGCCGTACTTGCCGGACGGCTTGAGGTCGGCGAGGACCGGAACGTGTTTCCCGATGCGGGTGAAGTCGTCGATCGAGAGCCTGACGTTCGCCGTGTGGGCGATGGCGAGGAGGTGGAGGACGGCGTTGGTCGAGCCGCCGAGGGCGATGACGACGGTGATGGCGTTTTCAAAGGCCTTTTTTGTGAGGATGTCGCGCGGGCGGATGCCGGCCTGGAGCAGGGCGATCGCGGCCTCGCCGGCGCGGCGGCAGTCGTCCTGCTTCTCCTGGCTGATGGCGATCTGGGCCGAGGAGTTGGGCAGCGAGAGGCCGAGCGCCTCGATGGCCGAAGCCATGGTGTTGGCGGTGTACATGCCGCCGCAGGAACCGGGGCCGGGGATCGAGCACATCTCGACCTTGGCCAGGCCGGCGTCGTCGAGCTTGTGCGCGGAATGCTGGCCGACCGCCTCGAAGACCGAGACGATGTCGCACTCCTTCTTCGAGTCGGGATGGATGCCGGGGAGGATGGTGCCGCCGTAGACGAAGACCGACGGCCGGTTCAGCCGGGCCATCGCCATGACGCAGCCGGGCATGTTCTTGTCGCAGCCGCCGATGGCCACGAGCGCGTCAAAGCCCTCGGCCCCGACCACGGTCTCAATGGAATCCGCGATGACCTCGCGGGAGACGAGCGAGTAGCGCATGCCCGGCGTGCCCATGCTGATGCCATCCGAGACGGTGATGGTGCCGAAGATGATCGCCTTGCCGCCCGCGGCGTTGGCCCCGGCCTCGGCGTCGCGCGCCAGCCGATCGATGTGCATGTTGCAGGGCGTGACCATGCTCCAAGTCGAGGCGATCCCGACGACCGGCTTCTGGAAATCGGCGTCGCCGAAGCCGACGGTGCGGAGCATCGAGCGGGCGGGCGCGCGGTCGGGGCCGTCGTGCACAAGGGCGGAATAGGGGCGGAGGGACTTGGGCTGGGAGGTGCTCATGGGAAAATTGCGCCCAGCCGAGCACGGCGGCCCCCGGCGGGCAAGCGCCGTTTCCACCGGCCGGAGCGGTTTTCGGGATTGCTTCACCGCTCACCCGCCGCATGACTCGCCCGCAAATCCGCATGGCGTTCAACCTCCCCCAAGTCCTCAAGGCGCTGCTCTTTTCCTCCAGCCAGCCGCTCGCGATCAAAGACATCCAGGCGGCCTTTGCGCGCTTTCACGAGCAGGCCCAGGCCCTGCCGCTGGAGGAAGCACCCGAGGCGGGCGAGGCGCCGGCGGACGCCATCAGCGCGGAGGGATCCCCCGCCGCCGCGGCGACGGAAGCGGCGGAGTCGCCCCTTGTGCCCGCCGACGCCGAGCTCTACGCCGACGTGCCGTCGCTCATCACCGCCACGCAGATTCGCGAGGCGATGGATGTCATCGCGGCCGAATTGCGTGCGGCCAACGACGTCTACCTGCTGATCGAGGGCGCCAAGGGCTACCGGGTGGTCACCCAGCCGCGCTTCGCCCGCTGGGTGCGCATTCTCCGCAACGAGCCCCCGCCGGTGAAGCTCTCCCCCCCGGCCCTCGAAACCCTCGCCGTCATCGCCTACCGGCAGCCGGTCACCCGCGGCGAGATCGAGGCCATTCGCGGCGTCTCCGCCGAGGCCGGCCTCAACCGCCTCATCGAGCGGGAACTGGTCTACGTCACCGGCCGCGCCGACCTTCCGGGCCGCCCGCTGCAGTATGGCACCACGGACAAGTTCCTCGAGTTTGTCGGCATCACCTCGCTCGTCGAGCTGCCGGCCTCCGATGTGCTGTCGCCGCGCCAGATTGACGGGTGGCTCAAGGATGCGATGAACCCCACCCACCCCGGCGACGCCGAGATGGGCCTGCCGCAGGAAAACCTCCCGCTGGAAACGGCCACGGTGTCCGGCGCTGCCGTCGAAACGCCCGCCCCCGCCCCGGCCCCGGCGGCCGACAACGGGACCGCCCCGGCCTGACCCGACCCCGCCCCGTATGGAACCCCTGCAACCCATCCGCGAAAAGATCGACCAGCTCGATCACGAGATCGTCGGCCTGCTCAACCGGCGGCTCACCCTCGCCGCCGAAATCGGCCGGCTCAAGCGCGCCGCCGGCGGGGAAATCTACGTACCCGAACGCGAGGACGCGGTCCTGCGCAAGGTCGCCGCCCTCAACCAGGGCCCGCTCCTGCCCGGCGCGCTGCAGGCCGTCTACCGCGAAATCATGTCGGCTGCGATCGCGCTCGAGAAACCGCTGCTCATCGCCTACCTCGGCCCCGCCGCCACCAACAGCCACCAGGCGGCGCTGAAGAAATTCGGCGCGAGCGTGGACTACCATGCGATGGCGACCTTCGCGGACATCTTCACCGCCGTGGAGAAGGGCGAGGCCGACTACGGCGTCATCCCGATTGAGAACTCCACCGAGGGCTCGGTGCGGGAAGCGCTGGACAGCTTTGTCGAGAGCGACCTCAAGATTGTCGCCCAGTTCTACACCGACATCACCTACGCGCTGATCGCGAACAGCCCGCTGGAGCAGATCACCAAGGTCTGCTCGAAGGACCAGTCGCTCGCCCAGTGCCGGCAGTGGCTGGCGCGGCACCTGCCGCACGCCCAGCTCGTCGACGCCCCGAGCACGGCCCGGGCGGTGCTGATCGCCCGGGACGAACCGGGCGCGGCCGCCGTCGCCAACGAGGCCGCCGCCCAGCTCTACGGCGTCCCCGTGCTCGCCCGCAACATCCAGGACCGCTCGGACAACACCACCCGGTTCTTCGTGATCGGCAAGAAGCCCGCCGGGCCCGTCGGCGGCGGCCGCGACATCTCCAGCTTTCTCATCTCCCTCGGCGACGAGGCCGCCTCCCACTCCGGCGCCCTGCTCCGGATGCTCCAGCCGCTGGCGGCCCGCGGCATCAACCTGACCAAGGTCGAATCGCGCCCGAACAAGAGCCGCCCGTGGGATTATTACTTCTTCATCGACGTCTCCGGCCACTACGAAGATGCGGCCATGAAAGCGGCGCTCGCCGAACTGAAGGCGTTCTGTCCGCTGGTCAAGTGGCTCGGCAGCTACCCCGCGGTCAGCTGATCCCGGCTCCGCCCACCGGGGCGCCCTTGCCTTCGCGGCAAATCCGGCTAAATTCTTTTTGTAAGTTTTGCATTGAAGTGACCGCCCTCGCAATCTTGTTTCGGAGTCCCCCATTCCCCATGCCGCCTTCCTCAGCGCCATCCCGTTCTCTATCCGCCCCCCGCGCCAAGCCCGTCTCGGCCGGTTTCACGCTGATCGAACTGCTCACTGTGATCACGATCATCGGGATTCTGGCCAGCATCGCCTTCACGGTCATGTCGGGGATCAACCAAAAGAAGAACATTGCGCGAGCCCAAGCCGACATCAAGCTCATCGAGGTCGCCTTGGATGCTTTCAAACGGCAGTATGGGGACTATCCGCAAACCCAGGTCGACACGGAGATGTTCGACGCCCTGATGGGCCGGCGGGGCCCGTCCCAAGCCTTTAACAGCTCCGCCTCCTACGGCAAAGTCTTTCTGGATTATGGCCGGCTCACCCTCACCAACCCCGACCCGAAAACGGTCAACAGTGTCGGAGCCAATGCCATCGTTGATCCCTGGGGACAGCATTACGTCTACGTTTACAAAAGCCCCGCCATCGGCTGGAAAAACCCCAATTACACCCTCTATTCGTCCGGGCCCGACACCAAGGCCCACGTGACGTTTGACAATCAGGGTTTTCCCATCACCAGCGACTCGACCAATTCGGACAACATCAACCCATGATCACCCCCACCCCCATCCGCTCAGGCGGAACCAATTCCACACTTCGTGCGTTTACCCTCATCGAACTGCTGACGGTCATCGCCATCATCGGCGTGCTGGCCGGCATCATGATCCCCATGATGGGCAGCGCCCAGGAAAAGGCGAAAAAGACCAAAACGCGGGTGCAGTTCAACCTCTGGGCCGGTGCCATGGAAGGATTCAAGTCCACCTACGGCTTTTATCCCCAGATCGACGGGAGCTACGCCAACACCGGCGGCAGCCCCAACATCGTCAATTCACAAAAGTTTTCCGTCGCCCTCACCGGACGGTACATCGATGGCAACGATCTGCCCAGCTCCGCGACCACCTCGGACAAAGTGGGCAATTCCCGGAAAAACAGCTTCTACAACTTTGCCCAAACGGAACTGAATTCCAACGTCACCCCCCCGGTGCTGTGGGATTCGTTTAACAACACCGAGATCGCAGTGATGTACGACAAAAACGCCGACGGCCTGATCAAGTCCGATGACGTGCCCAAAGCGCCGAGCGTTGGTGCCGCCAGCGGGGGACGCTACACGCCCAACCTCCCGATTGATTTTGATCTGACGCAGGGCATTCATGCCGGGGCGGTCTTTTACTCGGCCGGCAAGGGCAATCCCGACAACAGCCCGATTGATCCGACCGCCGCAGTCTTTAGCTGGCAATAATGCCCCGCCCCAGCGACTTTCTCGACGGCATGATTCCCCCGCTACCAGTTTGCCCGCGGCCCCAAGCGCGCCGGCAGACCTCCCTGCTGCAACGGGCGCAGCACGCCTTCACGCTGATGGAGCTCCTGGTGGTCATCAGCATCATGGCCATCTTCATTGGCCTGATCGGCAAGCTCGGCTCCGGTTCGGAGACCAACGGATTGCAGGCGGCCCAGGGCATGGTCAGCGGTTTGCTGACCGCCGCCCGCTCCCAGGCCGCGCTGGCTCCCGGCGGCGTCGCCCGGATGCTGATTTGCGCCGATCCCAACAATGCGGAGACCAATCTTCGCCATCTTGAGGTCGTGGTGGTCGATCCCACCGATCCCAGCATCACGCAAAATCCCAATCTGCCTCCGACCAAATTTGTCACCGTGGGCGGAGGTGGCATTGATCTGCCGCAGGGAGTCTATGTCGTCCCTCCCATTTCCGAATTCAACAAGCAAGGCTACCGCCTGCCCAACACACCCGAATGGAAAATGGGCGAAACTGGATTTTCCGCGAGTCTTTCCACCTCCACCTCCTACAAAAACGCCAATGGGCAGACCGTGCGCAACTTTCTCCCTGATGCCCAGAACCTGGTCGTGGACGGCGCGGCGGCCGCCCCATTCTACTGGATCGAGATCAATGCCCTCGGGGCTGTCAGCATGGACAAAAACACCGCGCCCACGATCATCGTGATGTCCTCCGGTATTCCCCAGGCTACCGCCCCTTGGTTCGGATTTAACAATCCCAACAACGTTGTCGGGGTCTTGATCAGCCAGTATGGCACCCAACTCATGCTGAACGATGTTCATGATTTCCAATAAACCGACGCCCTCTCTCCGTCCTCAATGCCTCCTTCCTGGAGCCGGCATGGTTCCACCCGCCAGATCCCGGCGCCGCGGGTTCAATCTCGTCGAGGTGGTTGTTGCACTCGGTATCTTCGCCGTGGCGATTCTCGCCGTCGTCGGACTCATGTCCCCGGTCTCGCGCATGATGGCGGAAACCCTCGACGATAACACCGCCAGCCGCCTCACCAGCGCCATCAACCTCAAGCTCAATAATCTCGGCTTTCAGGCCATCGTCATCGGCTCCCCCATCACCAACGGAAAGATTCTGCTCAACGCCCCGCCCATCAACTTTGGCTCGGATGCCTTGGTCACCCTTTTCTCCAACAAGGCGGGGGACAAGATTGCCCTGGGCAACGACCCGATTTGGAATAACAGCAACAGTGAAAAGTATTACGAAATTCTGCTCATCCTCAACACCACCATCGTGCCCAGACTTGGCCAGTTGCAGCAGATTATCACTAATACGAACAGCGATGCCCTCGCGGCCGCTCCGTGCATCGTCCGGATCACCTGGCCCGCCTACTTGCCAGACGGCACCGGACCGACGAACCGCACCACCCGCTCTCTCCTTCAGTATAACTACGTCCAGCCCCGGTGAAAATCATTCGTCCCCCCGCCTCATCGCGCTCCGGTTTCACCCTCATCGAACTGTTGGTGGCAGTTGGCATCACCGCCGTCATGGTGGCGTTTATCCTGAGCATCACCACCAATGTGCTGAATCTCTGGACCCGCACCACCGGCGCTCTCAATTGCGAGAATCAGGCCGTGCTCATCATGGATTACCTCACCCAGGATTTCCGGGGGCTCGTCATGAAACAAGACTCTTGGCTGGATGATATGAACGGGAGAAACCTGGCGTCGAGAGGCACCGGCACTACCAACAATCAACGGGCCAGCGTCTGGCTGGCCGCCTCCATCCAGCCGAACCAGTCCACCCCCAAGGGTGATTCCGGCCTGCCCACCGCCAACTGGCTCCCGACCAACGGCGGGATTATCAAGCCCAATAACGTCAGCGGGTCCCAACTGGGAAGTTCGCTGTATTTGCCTCTCAGCCAGGTGATGGGGCAGGATCCCCTGCTGATCGACCCCAACCCTCCTTCCCAAAAACCCTCAACCTATCGCTTTGGCCAGGCGGGAGTCTGGTTGCGGTTCTTCACCACTGCGCCCGACACCGGCCTGCAGGATGCCCAGGGCACCGATACGACCACGGGCAATCAGAGCGATTTGGCACACAGTTCGTCCCCCCGGGCGGTTTCCTATCAGATCATCCGTATGCAGCCCACCTGGGGCAACAAGGACGTGGTTCGCTACCTCTTTTTCCGCTCGTCCGTCCGCCCCTACTCCCCCGACGGCCTCAATGGCACCGTCGGCAATACCCCCAGCCACGAACTCTCCACCTATGTGATCGGTTATGATTTGTTCACCGATCACCCGGTGTCAAACGGCGCGAACGGTTACAACAAGCCCGACAGCAATACCTACACCAACAACTATCTGGGTGATGCGGGGAATGTGCGCCGCCCCGGGGTGCCAACCAACGGCAACCATATTTTCACCACCCAGTTGCTGGCTAACAATGTGATCGATTTCGGTGTGCGTTTTTTTGTGCGAGACACCACCAAAGCGATCAATTATCTCGGCCAACAATATCCGCTTAAGTTGGCTTTCCCCGATCCGACCCTCCCCGGCAATAAGAACTTGGTCTTTGCGGTGTCCACTCAGGACGGGCACTCGGTGTCGCCTTCCAAGCCACAGATCCCGCTGGTGCCCGCCAACGTCTACAATCTCAGCAACATCACCTGGGGGTTCCCCGTGGCCGCCGAAGTTTTCGTCCGCATCCTTGACGACGATGGCGTCAGACAGATTGACGCCATTGAAAATGGCATTCTCCGTCCACCTACCGGCATGGCGCCCGACGAATTCTGGTGGGACACAGCCGAGAAGCATTCCTTTGTTTACACCCGCCGGATCGATCTTCCCGCCGCCACCCTGAAGTGAGCCGGGCGTGCTATCGAGCCCCGCCTTTCAGATTGGTCTGTCCGCCCGGTGAATGCGGGGAAATGGATGAAATTGGTGCCAGAGGCCGGGATTGAACCGGCGACCAAAGGCTTATGAGTCCTCTGCTCTACCACTGAGCTACTCTGGCGAACACCAATTGGGCCAATGACTTGAATCGGCCTGCCATGCCGGCGGGAATCGGGCTGCCATCCAGCCTGACACCGGGGGCTGGCGGGCACCGGCCCGGCCCCCGAAATAGGGGCGGCGGCGGCACTCACCAGAGGGTGGCAGGGCGGTTGGCGGAAGAACGATGACCGACAGAACAGTCGGGCGGTTATTAGGCGTCCCGGGTTCGGGGTGACAAGCAATTTCGTCGCCGGCCCATTCTTCCTCCCCGACCACCAATCAACCAGAATCAGCAGTTGGTCACGGAGATCACAGAGTTAAACTTGAGGCCATAGAGAAAGACATCGAACGGTGAGAAGGTCTTCCTGTCACCCGCTTGGTGTGATGATTGCAGCCACGCGGGATTCTTAAGTGGTTTGCTCCGTGAACTCTGTCTCCGCTCTCTGTGCACTCCGTGTCATCCTGCTGCAGTTGTAGGTTCAGATGACCGAGGACCTGCGCGGGCTTTTGCAGCGGTTGCACGAAGCTTCGCAGCCGAAGCCCGGCGACCGCATCAGTTCCATCGACAGCGCCAAGAAATGCCTTGGGACCGCCTGCCGGCGGCTGGGCTACCCCTTGTTCACGCACCACGATTTCCGGCATTTCTTCGCCACGAGCTGTATCGAGTCCGGCGTGGACATCCCGACGGTGGCCTTTTGCTCCCCCAGGATGATGCAGGATGGCAGTATCGTTGGCTACACAATGCGACCCCGCTATCAACGCTCGCGTAAAACTGACCCACTAACGCTCGTTTAGAACTGACCCACCCCCTGTTGGAGTTGTTGCGGAGGAGGGACGGTGGCAGGACCCCGA
>CAIQQB010000118.1 GCA_903873805.1 uncultured Opitutia bacterium
GCTCAATGCCCTTCAGGGCTTCCAAGCCGACCCGGGCTTTCAGATCGGGACTGTGCTGACGTCGTTTCTTTGACATAGGGATCGTTGTGCTGACTTTGGGTTAACGATCCGACCTGTCCAGTTTCCGGGGACCACCTCAGGCCGTCCTTGAGGCGGCGGAAAGTGGCCTCGGCCTCCCGCAACTGGTCGTCGGCCAGGAAGGTGGTCGCGGCACGGATGCCGGACGCGCATTGGAGGGCCTTCCGTTCCAGGGCGGCTTTCTCGGCGGCAGCCTCCTCGCGGGTGGGGAAGTTGCGGCGGATGCGGACGCCGGCGAGGTAGCCGGAGACCCGCCATGAGGTGACGCCGTTGCGGTTTTCAAACCGGGAAACGACGAAGGATGTATCGTGGTTCATGCTGAGGTTGCCCCGTCAACTGGCAACCTAGCTTCGGATTTTTCTCCTTCAGAGGAGAAAAATGGCGGAGAGGGAGGGATTCGAACCCCCGGTAGCCTTGCGGCTACACGTGCTTTCCAAGCACGCGCATTCGACCACTCTGCCACCTCTCCCAAGGTCATCAGCCGGGATCCCTGACTAGCATCCGTTTTCAGCCGACAAGCGGCCCAGCAAGCCGGACCTTTGCAGGCGGGTCAATGGAGAAAATATCGCCTTTGGCCTCCTGCCTGCTTGAGCCCGCCGGATTTCCCGAAAAGCTCCTTGCCGGACATTCTCCGCAGCCTACGATGCGGTGTTTACGTCTCAAAACTCACCTTCTCCACATGGTTTCCGCGAACACCGAACTGGCCTACAACAGCAAGATTGAGGGGGATGTTGTCGTTTCGCGGGCCGATGCGGTGATCAACTGGCTGCGCAGCAGCTCCCTTTGGCCAATGCCCATGGGGCTCGCCTGCTGCGGCATCGAGCTGATGGCCGTCGGAGCGAGCCGCTTTGACATCGCCCGCTTCGGGGCGGAAGTGATGCGTTTCTCCCCGCGGCAATCCGACTGCATGATCGTGGCCGGAACCGTTACCTACAAGATGGCCCCGCACGTCCGCCGGATTTACGACCAGATGGCGGCCCCGAAATGGGTTATCGCCATGGGGGCCTGCGCCAGTTCCGGCGGCATGTACCGGAGCTACGCCACGCTGCAGGGCGTGGATCGCATCCTGCCGGTCGACGTCTATGTGAGTGGCTGCCCCCCGCGTCCCGAGGCGCTGCTCGATGCCCTGATCAAGATGCAGGCCAAGGTGAAACGCGAACCCTCCGCCCGGGGCCTCCTCGTCCGCGCCTGAGCGCCCCGCCACCATGGCCACTGACATCATCGCCACAATCATCGCCCGGTTTCCGGGTGCGGCGGCGCGCGCGAGCGGCGATCATCCGGCGGTCAGCGTGCCGGCCGCCGCTGCGCCGGCCGTGCTCCAGGCCGTGCGCGAGGAGTTCGGGTACGACTTTCTGGTCGACGTGACGGCGGTGGACTGGGGGCTGGAGGCGGCCGTTCGTTTCACGGTGGTCTGGCACCTGTTTTCGACCGTAGCCCACGGCTATCTGCGCGTGACGGCCGACTGCACCGACAATGCGGCGCCGGCGATGGCGAGCGCCGTCCCGCTCTGGCCGACGGCCAACTGGCATGAGCGCGAGACCTTCGACTTGCTGGGGATCACGTTCACCGGCCATCCCGATCTGCGCCGCATCCTGATGTGGGAAGGCTACCCGTACCACCCGTTGCGGAAGGATTTTCCGCTCGCCGGCATCGAGGTCCCGCTGCACGACCCGGAGATCGCGGCGGAAACCGGGATCACGCTCATCGCGGCGCCCATGGCCGGCGGCCCCTTTGTCGCCTCGCCGGGGGAGATGAACCTCACCGAGGCCGAGCCGCGCGCCAAGGACGAGAGCTGGAACGAAGCCAGCGCCAAACCCACCGCCTGAATCCTCTCCGACCCGATGCCCGCCGAATTCACCTTCCCCGACAACGCCGCCAAGGCCGCCGACGCCGCGCCGGAGTTTGAGACCGAAAAGATGTCCCTCTCGATGGGGCCGTCGCATCCATCCACCCATGGTGTGCTCCGGCTCCAGCTGGAGATCGACGGGGAGATCGTCACGAAGTGCGATCCGGTGCTCGGCTACCTGCACCGTGGCGATGAGAAGATTGCGGAGAACATGACGTACAACCAGTTCGTGCCCTACACGGACCGGCTGGATTACATCGCCCCACTCGCCAACAACGTCGCCTACGCCATTGCCGTCGAGCGCCTCGCCAAGCTCGAGGTGCCGCCGCGCTGCCAGGCCATCCGTGTCATCATCTGCGAGCTTGCGCGCATCTCTTCCCATCTGCTCGGGCTCGGCGCCTATGGCATCGATGTCGGCGCGTGGTCCATCTTCCTCTACACCTTCACGGAGCGCGAGAAGCTCTACAAGCTGTTCGAGGAGCTCACTGGCGCGCGTTTCACCACGAGCTACACCCGCATCGGCGGCCTCGCGCGCGACGTGCCCGCGGGCTGGAACGACCGCGTCCTCGCCTTCTGCGACCAGTTCCTGCCGATCCTCGACGAGGTCCTCGCCCTGCTCACGCGCAACAAGATCTTCATGGACCGTACGGTCGACATCGGCGTCATCTCTAAGGCCGACGCCATCGCCTACGGCCTCACCGGGCCCAACCTTCGCGGTTCCGGTGTGCCGTTCGACCTGCGCAAGGACGCACCGTATTCGGGCTACGAAAAGTATGAGTTCGACGTGCCGGTGGGCACGAAGGGCGACTGTTACGACCGCTACCTCTGCCGCGGCGAGGAGATGAAGCAGTCCGTGCGCATCGTCCGCCAGGCCATCGCCAGTTTCCCCGGTGGCGACTGGTATGTGAAGGACGCCCGGCGCATCTTCGCCCCGCCCAAGGAGAAAATTCTCACCAGCATGGAGGAGCTCATTAACAACTTCATGATCGTGACCGAGGGTCCGCAGATTCCGGCCGGTGAGGTCTACTTCGAGGCGGAAAACCCGAAGGGCACCCTCGGCTTTTTCATCGTGAGCAAGGGTGGCGGCGTGCCATGGCGCATGAAGATCCGCAGCCCCTCGTTCTGCAACCTCTCCATCCTGCCCAAAGTCTGCGTCGGCACGTTTGTGTCCGACGTCGTCTCCATCCTCGGCTCCCTCGACTTCGTGATGGGCGAGGCGGACCGGTGAAAGACAAGCATCCAGAATCGAGAACCTAGAATTTGTAAGCCAGCTTCCCGAATACAATATAAGCTACACCTGCCTGAATCTGCCGTGCCAACTTCTAACTCCTGAATTCTAGCTCCGAACTCCTGCTGTGAATCTCCAACCCGCCACGCTCCAGAAGATCGACGAGGTGATCACCCATTATCCGGTGAAACGGAGCGCCACGCTCCCGCTCCTGCATCTGATCCAGGAGGACGCCGGGCACATTTCCGACGCCGCCATCGAATGGGTCGCCGCCAAGCTGGAGCTGCAGCCGATCAACGTTTACGAGGTGGTGACGTTCTATCCGATGTTTCGCCGCCAGCCGATCGGGCGCCGGCACGTCAAGGTCTGCCGCACGCTTTCCTGTGCGCTGCTCGGCGGCTACAAGACCTGCGCCACCTTCGAGGCGGAGTTCAACACCCACCGCGGGGAAGTTTCGCCCGACGGCGAAGTCACCGTTGAGTTTGTCGAGTGCCTCGCCAGCTGCGGCACCGCGCCGGTCGTGATGATCGACGACACGCTGCATGAAAAGGTGGACTGTGCCCGCGCCAAGGCGCTCGCCGCCCAGATCAAGGCCGAGGCCAAGCAAAATAATGTAGCGAGCAGCGGGTAGCGAGTAGCGAGCATACCGACCAATCCCTATCTGTCACCCCTTCGCCAATCTACCGCCAACCAAACCTACTCGCTACTCTCTGCTCGCTACTTCTTCCTCATGCCCGCCGCCGCCCAACGCCGCATCATCTTCGCTCACATTGACGAGCCCGGCTACACCAACGACCTCGCCTGCTACCTCCAGCATGGCGGCTACGCGGTGCTGCGGCGGTCCATGGCGCGTCCGCCGGCGGAGCTGATCGACGAGGTCAAGAAATCCGGCCTGCGCGGCCGCGGCGGCGCGGGCTTCCCCTGCGGGGTGAAGTGGAGCCTGGTGGACCGCAAGAGCGGCAAGCCGATTTACCTGATCGTCAATGCCGACGAATCGGAGCCCGGCACCTTCAAGGACCGCTACATCATCCACCAGGATCCGCACCAGCTCATCGAGGGGGTCATGATCTCCTGTTTCGCGAACAACGTGAAGCAGGCCTACATCTACATCCGGGGCGAGTTTCCCGAGGGCGCCCGCATTCTCGAGCGCGCCATTGCCGAAGCGCGGGCCGCCGGTTTCTGCGGACCCAACGTCCTCGGCACCGGCTACGCCTGCGAGATCTACGTCCACCGCGGCGCGGGCGCTTATATCTGCGGCGAGGAAACCGGCCTGATCGAGTCCCTCGAGGGCAAGCGGCCGTATCCGCGCATCAAGCCGCCGTTCTTCCCCGCGGTGCTCGGCCTCTACCAGTGCCCGACCATCGTCAACAACGTCGAGACCCTGTGCCATGTGAAGTACATCGCCGACGTCGGCGGCGACGCCTACGCCAAGATCGGCACGCCCAACAACACCGGCACCCGGCTGCTCTGCGTCAGCGGCCACGTCCAGAAACCCGGCTATTACGAATACGAGGTCGGCAAGATCACCTTGGGCGAGCTCCTCTACGAAGTCTGCGGCGGACCACTGCCCGGCCGGAAGTTCAAGGCCATCATTCCCGGCGGTTCGTCGGCGAAAATCCTGCGGATGGGCGAGACGTTTGCGCTGAAAAACAAGGACGGCACGACGCGTCAGCTCGCCGTCGAGGACATCCCGATGGACTTCGACACCCTGGCGGCCTGCGGCACGATGGGCGGCTCCGGCGGCGTGATCGTGATGGATGACTCGGTCAACATGGTCGAGGCGCTGGCCAACCTCAATGCGTTCTACGCCCACGAGAGCTGCGGCCAGTGCACGCCCTGCCGCGAGGGCTCGCTCTGGATGAAGAAGATCACCACCCGCATGGTCCACGCCGGCGCCCGGAGCGAGGACGGGGCGCTGCTCAAGAGCGTGGCCGACCAGATTGCCGGCCGCACCATCTGCGCCTTCGGCGAGGCCTGCGCCTGGCCGACCCAGAGCTTCGTCGCCAAGTTCGGCGACGAGTTCAAGGGCGCCGCGGAGACCAAGCCCTCCACCAAATCCGACCACGCCATCGAACTGGTCTGAGTTTGTTCACCGCGAAACACACGAAACACACGAAAATATGATGCAACGAAAGCACCCGAGCCCAACCTTCCGCTTTCGTGTATATCGTGGTTAATTCCCTCCTTCCACAATGATCGCTCCGTCCAAACCCGACCTCGTCACCGTCAACATTGACGGCCGGGAGATCGCCGTGCCCAAAGGCACCAACGTGATCGAGGCCGCGCGCCTGGTCGGCGTCGACGTGCCGCATTACTGCTACCACCCGAAGCTCACCGTGGTCGGCAACTGCCGGATGTGTCTCATCGAGATGGGCATGCCCGCCGTCGATCCCGCCACCAAGTCGCCGATCATGGATCCGGCCACGGGGAAGCAGCGGATCAACTGGATCCCGCGCCCGCAGATCGGCTGCGCCACCAACGCCTCGCCTGGCCTCCACATCCGCACCCAGACCCCACAGATCAAGGACTGCCGTGAGGGTGTGATGGAGTTTCTCCTCGTCAACCATCCGCTCGACTGCCCGATCTGCGACCAGGCCGGCGAGTGCAAGCTGCAGGAGCAGGCCACCGGCTACGGCCGGGGCTATTCGCGCTTCATCGAGCAGAAGAACGTCAAGCCCAAGCGCACCCTGCTCGGGCCGCGCGTCATGCTCGACGACGAGCGCTGCATCCTCTGCTCGCGCTGCATCCGTTTCTCCAAGGAGATCGCGAAGGACGACGTCCTCGGCTTCATCGACCGCGGCAGCTTCTCAACCCTCACCTGCTACCCCGGGAAGAAGCTCGAGAACAACTACTCGCTCAACACGGTGGACATCTGCCCCGTCGGCGCGCTCACCAGCACGGACTTCCGCTTCAAGATGCGCGTCTGGTTTCTCAAGCAGACCAACTCGATCGACACCGAGTCCTCGGTCGGGGCCAACACGGTGGTCTGGTCCCGCGAGGGCCGGATCTACCGCATCACCCCGCGCCGGAACGACGAGGTCAACGACACCTGGATGGCCGATTCCGGCCGCGAGCTCTACAAGGCGGTGCAAGCCACCGACCGGCTGACCGCCGCCAAAGTCAACGGCGCTGTCTCCACGCTCGACCTTGCGCTCGGTGCCGCCGCCGAGCTCCTGAAGGTGGGGCGTATCGCCCCCAGTGCGCCTTCCCCCATCGCCATTGTCGGCTCGGGTCGCAGCAGCGTCGAAGAGCAATTTCTCACCAAGCAGCTTGCCGACGCGCTCCAAGCGCCCACGCATCTCGTCAGCCGGGTGGGGGAGGGCGACGGCATCCTCGTCTCCGCCGACCGCAATCCCAACACCCGCGGCGCGCTCGTGGTGGGGCTGGTCTCCGATTTGCCAAAGGTAGGGACGGCTCTCCGAGCCGTCCGGACTTCCTCCACCCAGTCGGCAACCACGGACGGCTCGGAGAGCCGTCCCTACCAGGAAATTCACGTTGGCGGTCTTTCCAACCTCGCGGCCGACATCGACGCCGGCAAAATCAAAACGGTCATCTCCGTTGGCGAAGACCTGACCGCCGCCGGCCTCACCGCCGCGCAGCTCGCCAAGGTCGCGATCATCTACCTCGGCACCCACGCCAACGCCACCAGTGCGGCGGCCAAGGTCGTGTTCCCGACGCTCGCTGTGTTTGAAAAGAACGGCACCCTCGTGAATCAGCAGTTCCGCCTTCAGAAATTCACCAAGGCCGTCCCGGCCCCCGCCGGCGCGACCGATGACCTGGTCGTTCTCGTCCAGCTCGCCGCCGCCGCCGGCGGACCGGCGCTGCCGGCCGACATCCACGAGCTCTGGAAGTTCATCGCCGCCTCGGTCCCCGCGCTCGGCACCATGACGTTCGCGAACCTGCCCGAAACCGGTCTCCTCCTCGACGCCACACCGTGGGCCGGCTGGTCCTTCGCTGAGGGCGCAACGCTGCATTATCAACCCGCCGGAGGCTCCCCGCCATGAGGGTGACCGATCTCGATGTCCCGGTGGCCGCAATCTTCATGGCGCAGGCCTTGGTGTTCGGCTACTTTTCGCCCCGGCGCATCGCCCGTCTCGTGGCGGATGGAAAGGTGGATAAGAAGATCGGCACCCAGGCGGCCGCCAAAGCCCGGCGCACCGGCTGGATCGTCTTCGGAATGAGCGTGGCTATCCTGGCCTTCCATTTCTACCGGACGAGGAGGTAACCCGTATGTTCGACTTCTACTTCAACTTTCCCCTCTGGATCCGGATGCCCCTGCAGGGCGTGGCCGTGATCTTGGTGCTGTTTCCGCTCGCCGCCGCGTGCTCGATGGCGGAGCGGAAGATTTGCGCGTGGATTCAGGACCGGCCGGGGCCCAACCGCACCATCGCGCCCATTCTCGCGTGGATTCCCGGCATGGGCGTGCTCCAGCGGCTTGGCCTCTTCCAGCTCGCGGCCGACGGCGGCAAGTTCGTCTTCAAGGAGGACCCGGTGCCGGGTCACGTGAACAAGCTCTACTTCATCGCCGCCCCGATTCTCGCGATGATCCCGGCCCTCACCACCGTGGCGCTGGTCCCGTTCGGCGCCTATCTCGATTCGGCCGGCCGGCTTGTGCCCATCATGCTCGCCAACGTCGATGTCGGCCTGCTCGCGGTTTTCGCGGTTTCGTCCCTGGGCGTCTACTCGGTCATCCTCGCAGGCTGGGCGTCCAATTCGAAATACCCGTTTCTCGGCAGCGTGCGCGCCTCGGCGCAGCTCATCTCCTACGAACTCTCCATGACGCTGTCGGTGCTTCCGGTCTTCCTGCTCGTCAACCGCCCGGGCGGGCAGGGCACGCTCAGCCTGGTCGACGTGGTCGCGATGCAGAGCGGCGGCTGGCACGGCTTCGCCGCCCAGAGCTGGCACGGGCTGTGGGGTGTGTTCTACCTTCCGGTCTCGGCGTTCATCTTCCTCGTCGCGCTTTTTGCCGAGACCAACCGCCAGCCGTTCGACATGCCGGAGTCGGAGGCCGACCTCGTCGGCGGTTTCCACACCGAGTACGGCGCGTTCAAATGGTCGCTCTTTTTCGTGGCTGAGTACTGCCACATGATCGTCGGTTCCGGCGTGTTCTGCCTGCTCTTCCTCGGCGGCTGGAACCTGCTTCCCTGGCTGCCGCTGGCCAAGCTCGCCGGCCTGCTTGGGGTCGCAAACCACCCCCTGCTCATGGGCCTGCTCGGCATCGTCATCTTCCTCGGCAAGGTCGCCGCCTTCATCTTCTTCTTTATGTGGGTGCGCTGGACCATTCCGCGCTTCCGCTACGACCAGGTGATGAAGATCGGCTGGCAGCGCCTGCTGCCCCTCGCCATCGCCAACCTCGTCGTTTACGCTCTGGCGATCGCCTGGCTGCAGCCGCGCACGCCCTGACCCGCCGGACCTTCCGCCTTCCTCACTCTCAACACCGCACTCCAGATGGCCGTCATCCCCGTCGAACGCAAGCCGCTCTCCCTCGCCGAGCGCACCTACCTGCCGCAGATCGCGGCCGGGCTGAAGACCACGCTCAAGCACATTTTCCAGCCGACGGTCACCCTCGAGTATCCGGAGCAGCGCCCGACCATCCCGCCCGGCTACCGGGGCGTGCCCACCCTCGTGTTCGATCCGCACGGCCGCGAGAAATGCGTCTCCTGCCAGCTCTGCGAGTTTGTCTGCCCGCCCAAGGCCATCCGCATCACCCCCGGCGGGATCGACCCCGCCGACCCCGCGGCCCACGTGGAGAAACGTCCACAGGAATTCGAAATCGACATGCTCCGCTGCATCTATTGCGGACTCTGCCAGGAGGTCTGCCCCGAGGAGGCCATCTTCCTGCAAAACCAGTATTCAATGACCGGCTACACCCGCGCCGAGATGGTCAACAACAAGCAAAAGCTCTACGAGCTCGGCGGCACCCTGCCCGACGCCCATTTCAAGTGGGACAAGAAAAAAGCCGCCGAGGAGCACGGCAATGCGCACTGATCCAAATAGTAGCGAGCAGCGGGTAGTGAGTAGCGAGCATCCCAATTCTCCGAAATCCGAAATCGAAAATTTCAAATTCCAAATTCCAAATTCGCGCGCCTAGGTACTCCGTCTTGCTCGCTACCCACTACTCGCTACCCGCTACTTTCCCATGTCCGGCCTCCTCTTCAACTTCCTCGCCGTTTTCACCGTGGGCTGCGCCGCGGGCGTGGTGCTTAACCGCAACTCCGTCGCCTCGGCGCTGTGCCTGCTGCTGAGCCTCGTCGGCGTGGCCGGCTTGTTTGTGCAGCTCGACGCCTTCCTCCTCGCCGTGCTGCTGGTGTTTGTCTACGCGGGCGCCGTGGTCGCGCTGTTTCTCTTCATCGTCATGCTGCTCGACGCGCAGGGGGGCGAACGCAAGAAGTTCAAGGGCGCCACCATCGTCGCCAGCAGCCTTGCCGGGCTGCTGCTGCTGCTCGGCGTCTGCTCGCTTCAGGCCCACGCCCAGCTGCCGGCGACCGTCGGGGTGGCCGCGCTGCCCGTGGGGGCCACCCTCCGGAGCTACGCCGAACTGCTCTTCACCACCTACCTGCTGCCGGTCGAGGTGGTCGGCTTTCTCCTCCTCACCGCCATGCTCGGTGTGATTGTGCTCAGCAAAAAGTTCGAGGGCCTGGAGGACGGGAAATGAGTCTGACCAGTAGCGAGCATGGAGTAGCGGGTAGCGGGCATACTCCGGAATCCAAATTCCAAAATCCAAGTTCCAAAATCGGACCCGCTCTCCGCTGCTTCCGACCTACTCGCTACTCGCTACTCGCTACCCGCTACTTCTGACATGTCCCCTCCTTCCCTCACGTCCTACCTGGTACTCAGCGCGGTGCTCTTTGCCGTCGGCTTCTTCGGCGTGCTGCTCCGCAAGAACACGCTGGTGATCTACATGTGCCTGGAGCTGATGCTGGTTGCCTCGACCCTCGCGCTTGTCGCCTGCTCCCGCTTCAACGGCACGATGGATGGCAACGTCTTCGTCTTCTTCATCCTCACCGTTGCCGCCGCCGAGGTCGCGGTCGGCCTCGCCATCGTCGTCGCCCTGTTTCGCAAACGCCAGACCATCCAGGTCGAGGAGCTCAACCACCTGCGGGACTGAACCAGGATTCTTAACCGCTCATCTTCGCTCATCATGAACCGCGCCGACTTCTTCCTGCTTTGTAGGGCCTCACCTTGCGTGAGGCCTTGCCGGGTTTCGCCCGGCTCCAAGGCTCGACGCGAGGTCGAGCCCTACAGTTCGAGCCTTTCCGAATTCGCGGACCTTCGCGGATCTTCGCGGTTCACCTCCTTCCGATGACCCCGGTCCAAATCGCCCTTGCCGTCCTCCTTGCGCCGCTCGCTTCGGCCGCCGTGATCGCGCTGTTCCTGCGCCGGTCCGGCTCGCTGGCCGCGGCCCTTTCGGTCGCTGCGGCCACCGTGGTCGCCGCTGGCGCGCTCACCTTGGCCTATGGCGGCTCCCGCAACTTCCCCGCTTCGGTGGAATGGCTCCGTCTCGGCAGCTTCACGCTTTCACTCGGCTTCAAGTTCGACGACCTCGCCGCGCTGATGCTTTCCATCGTTGGCGTCGTCGGCGTGTGCGTCCACGTCTTCTCGCTCGGCTACATGCACGACGACGCGGCCCAGTCCCGGTTCTTCGGCGGCCTCTCCATCTTCATGTTTTCGATGATCGGCATCGTTCTGGCCGACAATCTTTTCATGATTTTCATCTTCTGGGAGCTGGTCGGCTTCAGCTCCTGGCTGCTGATCAACCACTGGCACGAGAAGCAGTCCGCCGCCAACGCCTCGAAAAAAGCCTTCATCGTCAACCGCGTTGGCGACTTCGGCTTCCTGCTCGGCATCGCGATGTGCTACTGGATCAACGGCACGGTGAACCTGTCCGCGCTCGACGGCTATGCGGCCCACGGCACGCTCGCCTTCAGCCGGCTCATCCCACTGCTGCTGTTCTGCGGCGCGGTCGGCAAATCCGCCCAGCTGCCCCTGCAGGTCTGGCTGCCCGACGCGATGGAGGGTCCCACGCCGGTCTCCGCGCTCATCCATGCCGCGACGATGGTCGCCGCCGGCATCTACATGCTGTGCCGCATCAACGTCCTGATGGTGCCGCAGGCGCTCACCGTCATCATGTGGGTCGGCACCGCCACCGCGCTCTACGCCGCGCTCTGCGCCATCGTGCAGCGCGACATCAAGAAGGTGCTCGCCTATTCGACGCTCTCGCAGCTCGGCTACATGGTCGCCGCGTTTGGGCTGGGCTCATCCCAGGCGGCGATGTTCCACCTCACGACGCATGCCTTCTTCAAGGCCCTGCTCTTCCTCGGCTCCGGCGCGGTCATCTTCGGCTGCCCCATGAGCAGGACATCTTCAAGATGGGCGGGCTGCAGAAGAAATTGCCGCTCACGTTCATCACTTTCACCCTCGGCGTGCTGGCGATCATCGGGATGCCCGGACTGGCGGGTTTCTTTTCCAAGGACGCCATTCTCAATCTCGCGCTGGAGCGGAATCACGTGGTCTTTGCCGTGTTGGCCATCACCGCGGTACTCACCGCTTTCTACATGGTGCGCATGTGGAAGCTGGTCTTCCTCGGCGAGCCGCGCAGCGAATCGGCCGCGCATGCGCACGAGGGCGGGCTGTCGATCACCCTGCCGCTGGTGGTGCTGGCCGCGCTTTCGGTGTTCGGTGGTTACGGCTGGATTTATGGCGGACACTTTTCCGGGATCTTCTCGTTTGAGGAACATGCCGAAGGCCACGCCATCCTCTACGTCAGCGTGGCCGTGATGCTGCTCGGCGCCGGCTCGGCGTGGATCCTTTACAAACCCGCTTCGACCGACGCCTTTGCGGCGAAATCACCCTTCGCCTTTGCCGGCCTGATCCTGCTGAAGGAATCGTTCGACACCTTCTACGACTGGTATGTCGCCAGCGTGCAGCAGCCGTTCGTCGAGCTGTTGGCGTGGATCGAGCAGATCTTCCTCGACGGCCTGATCGTCCGCGGGCTCGCGGGGGTCGTCGGCCTCTTCGGCTTCGGGGCGCGGGCACTGCATGTCGGCAGCCTCCACGCCTACGTTTACTGGTTCCTGCTCGGCACCGTCCTGCTGTGGGCCTATGCCGCTGCCTGTCTCAACTAACGCGCCTTTGTGATGCACCTTTCGTCCGCCGATCTTCTCCCGCTGTCCATCGCCCTGCCGCTGGTGGCGGCGCTTGTTGTTGCGCCGGGACGCCTGCCCGCGGCCCTGTCCAAGCTGGTCGCCGCCGCCGGCTTCGCCGCGCCCGCGGTGATCGCACTCTGGCTCTGGAGCCGGTTTCCCGCCGGGTTCGCCGGCGGATATCCGTTCAACTGGAGCCACGACACCGGTTTGGGAAAACTGGGCATTCAGCTCACGCTCGGGCTGAACGGCGTCTCGCTGCCGCTCTTCGTGATGGCCGGGCTGGTCGGCCTGGCGGCCGGACTCTACGCGCTCCAGTCCAAGGCGGAGCGGCTCCACCTCTATCTCGCGCTGCTCCTCGTGATGCAGGCCGGGCTGATGGGCGTGTTTGCCAGCGTGGATGTGTTCTTCCTCTACATCTTCCACGAGCTGGCGCTCATCCCGACTTTCATCATGGTCGGCGTCTGGGGCGGGCGCGACCGCAGTTATGCGGCCATGAAGATGACCATCTATCTCACGGTCGGCGCCATGCTGTCGCTGATCGGCCTGATCGCCCTCTACGTCAAGGGCGGCGCGGGCGGCCCCTTCGACCTCATCCACCTGCGCACCGCTCTGCTGGCGCATCCGCTCGGAGTGGTGTGGCAGAAAAACATCTTCGGCCTGCTGATGTTCGGCTTTGGCACGCTGGTTTCGCTCTGGCCGCTGCACACCTGGGCCCCGCTCGGCTACGGGCAGGCGCCCAGCTCGGCGGCGATGCTGCACGCCGGCGTGCTCAAAAAATTCGGCCTCTACGCGCTGATCCAGATCGCCCTGCCGTTGCTGCCGCTCGGCGCGCTGGCCTGGGCCAAGCCACTCGCCGTGCTCGCGGTCGTGGGCAACATTCTGCTCGTCGGCCTCATCACCGTGGCGCAGCGCGACCTCAAGCAGTTGGTGGGCTACAGCTCGGTGATGCACATGGGTTACGCCTTCCTCGGCCTCGCTTGCGGCACCGCCGCCGGTCTCGGCGGCGTCGTGCTGCTGATGGTGGCGCACGGCCTTTCGGTTGCGCTGCTCTTCCTGCTTTCCACCAGTATCCACCGCCGCACGCAGACGTTTGACCTCGACGCCATGGGCGGACTGGCCCGCCGGACCCCCGTGCTCGCGGCGTTTTTCGTCGCGGCCACGTTCGCCAGCATCGGGCTGCCGGGCTTCGCCAACTTCTGGGGCGAACTGACCATCTTCATCGCGGCCTGGAATTTCTCACCGCTGCTCACGGCGATTGCGGTGGCCGGCGTCGTGCTGTCCGCCATCTACGGCCTGCGGGCCGCAGCCAAGGTGTTCTTCGGGCCGGAGACGGAGGAACTGGCGGCGGTGACCGCCGCCCAGCCGCCGGCCGACCTGGCCTGGGGCGAACGCCTGCCCGCCCTCATTCTTCTCATGGCGCTGCTCTTCCTCGGCTTCTGGCCGCGGGCGCTTTCCGATCCGCTTAACTCGGCGCTGGGGGCGGCCCCCGCCTCCGCCTCCGCCCCGTCCGCTCCGGCGGTAGCCCAATGACCTTCGCCGCGATGAATCCCGCTCTCCTCAGGTTTGTCTCCGACTCCAACGACTGGAACGCGATCATGCCCGAGCTGCTGCTGGGCTGCCTCGCGCTGTTCCTGCTGGTGCTGGAAATCGCGCTGCCCAAAAAGCAGCATGCGCTCATCCCCGGGGTGGCCATCCTCGGCCAATTGGCGGTGCTGCTCGGTCTCCTGATCAACTTCAACGTGGTGTTCGAGCATCCAGTCACATTTGGCGGGCTGCTCTATCACAGTCATTCCGGTCAGCTCATGCGGATCTTTTTCCTGCTCAGCTCGGTGCTCGTGAGCCTGCTCGGCACCATTGCGCTGGCGAAGCAGCGGATGCCGCGGATCGAGTTTTTCCACATCGTGCTGGTGGTCACCGCGGCGCTGATGCTGCTGGTGCAGAGCTTCAATTTTGTGATGCTTTTTGTCGCACTGGAGACAGTGACCGTGGGCTTCTACATTCTGGTCAGCTACACACGCACCAACCCGCTCTCGCTCGAGGCCGGACTGAAATATCTCATCCTCGGCGCGCTCAGCTCGGCCCTCCTGCTGTTCGGCATCGTGCTGCTGTACGGGGCGGTCGGCCGGGTGGAAATCGAGGGGATCGTGCACACCGGCTTTGAGTTTCCCACCCTCCAGGAGTTTCTGGCGAGTCATCCGCATAATTTCCTCGCCGGTGCCGGCATCGTGCTGGTGCTGGCCGGCGTCGCCTTCAAGATCGGGGCGGTGCCATTTCAAATCTGGATCCCGGATGTCTACCAGGGGGCGCCCACCCCTGTGACGGCTTTTCTGGCCGTCTCATCCAAGGCCGCCGGCTTCGCGGTCCTGTTCCTGCTCGTGCACCGCGTTTTCCCGGCCTACCTCTGGCTGACGCTGCCAATCCTGGGCGTGATGGCCGCGGCCACGATCATCTTTGGCAATCTGGCCGCCCTCACCCAGCAGAACGTCAAGCGCCTGATCGGTCTCTCCGGCGTCTCCCACGCCGGCTACCTGCTCATCGGCGTGATCGCGGCGGCCACGGAGCCGTCGCTCGCGACCGGCGCGGTGATTTTCTATCTCTTCGCCTACCTGCTGGCCTCGTTTGCGGTGTTCGGGGTCATGACCCATGTGGCCGGCCCCGATGACTCGGACCAGGAGCTGACGCATTACGCCGGGCTGGCCCGGACCCATCCGTTTCTGGCCACGGTGCTGGCGGTCGGACTGGGTTCGCTCGCCGGCATCCCTCCGCTGGCGGGCTTCATGGGCAAGCTCTTTATCTTCATCGCCGCCTTCCAGGCCGGGCTTTACTGGCTGCTGGCGGTCGCCATCTTCGGGGTGGTCATCTCCATCTACTACTACTTCGGCTGGATCCGTGCGGCCTTCTTCGAATCTGGGGTTGAGTTGGATGCGCCCGCCGCCTTGGGCCGTCCCGCCCGGACTCCCCTCGGTCTGATGGTCGGGGTCGCGCTGGTCATGCTCACGCTCGCCACGGTGCTGCTCGGGGTTTATCAGGGTTCGCTCGGCTCCATGCTGAGCCTGCACTGAGCCGGTGTCGGCGGAGTCGATCCGGGTTTCACGCTCGGGTGGCTAGAGCGGTGCTTCGCCGGCTCCGGCGGCCATGAACTCTTCTGTTGCCTCGGCGAACGCGGTCGCGAAATTCTCTGGCCAGATGAAGATCACCGGCCTCGCCCTTGTTCCACCCCCGACCGCGGCCGACCAGCCCCGGGTCACCCCCGAACTGCTCGCCTCTGTCCTCGCCCGCTACTCGCGCAGCAACCAGGGCATCGGGGCCATCCTCGCCAAGGTGGATCTGGCCAACCCGGACGCCTCCATCGACCGCATCCTCAACTTCGTGGACTACGGCCACGCTTCCATCGGCGGCCTTACCGGCGGCCTCGCCGTCGCCCTGGACGACGTGTCGATGTGGCTGGCCTACAAAATCTTTGAGCTCGCCACGATGGCCGACGGCCAGGAGTCGAGCACGCGCTACATCACGATGGATGCGGCCAACCTCCCGTCCGCCGAGGAACTGGGCATCCCCGCCGACCTCGCTCCGCGCTGGCGCGATGTGATGGCGCGCGCCTTCGCCGCCTACCACACCGAGTATGCGCGGCTGGACGCACTGGCCACCGCGAACCCCGGGCTGGTCCGCCTCCCGCCCGACGCCAAGCCCGCCGTCGTCACCCGGCTGCGCAAGAACTACGCGCTCGACCGGGCCCGCTATTTCATTCCGCTCGCGACCCGGACGAATCTCGGCCTGGTCCAGACCTCGCGCATGTGGGCGCAGACGGTCAAGCACCTCGAGTCCCTGCCTCACCCCGAGGCGCGCGCCGCCGCCCAACTCATCCGCACGGAGCTGCTCAAGCAGTCCCCGCGGCTCATGCGCCACAGCTTCGCCGAAAAATCCTATACCGAGCAGGCGGCGCAGGAACTGGCCGCCTCGCTCTCGCTCGGCCTGTCGCGGCTTTCGGCCGCGCCGCTCGCCGACGCGGTGTGGGTGCATGTGGACCGGGCCATGCCGCCGTTCCTGACGGAGACGCAACCGGTGGCCGAGGCGCTCCGCCACCGCGCCAATCGCTACGGCCACCAGGGTGCCGCCACCCGCCGGATGCGCGTGACGTTTGCCTGGAACAACCTCGCGCTCGCCGAGCTGCGCGACCTCAACCGCCACCGCACGGGCCACCGGTTTACCCCGCTCATCCAGGCCGGGTTTTATCTCCCGTCGGAAATCCGCCATGCCGACCACGCCGGGTTGCTGGCCGACCAGCTCGAACTCACCCGCGAGCTGATGGCGCGCGGCTCGCCGGCCTACGTCTATTCACTGCTGCTCGGGGCGCAGACGCCTTTCGAGCACAGTACGCACGCCGACAAGTTCATTTACGAGGCCGAGCTCCGCACCGGCATGGGCGCCCACTTCCGCTACGCCGAGCATCTCAGCGCGGTGCTGCGGGTGTTTTTCCAACAGGTGCCCGAGGCCCGGGACTGGGTCGTTGAAGGCACCGCCGAGCCGGAGTGAGGCTCGGCGGCGGGGTCGCCCAACTTGCGGATCGGCGGGATCCGTCGGCATGGGCCGGACGGCGGTGAGCTTCTGGCATGGTTCGAGCTCCCGTTTTGGCTTGCACCGCAAGCCGCGCCGGCTTGGCGTCGCTCGCGCCGGTCCGACAGCCGGCGAACCGGAAGCCCAACTTTTCCGCCTCTTTTCGCATGCGCATCTTGAGACTGCTCACCGCCCGTCCACTTCGGACCGCCGCGCTCGCCCTGCTTTCCGGCGGGCTGGCGGTGGTGGCTTCGGCGCAGGTGATATTTGTCGCCAACAACGGCGGCGACACGATCGGACAGTTCAGCCTCAACGGCACCAGCTTGGGTCCGCTGGCCACCGGCGTCAGTATGCCGAACGGCCTCGCGCTCGATGCCGCTGGGAACGTCTATGTGGCCGCAGCGGGCACCACTTCGGTCAACGAATACTCCCCGGCCGGTGTTTCCCTCGGCACATTTGCGTCGGCGGGCCTGAGCAACCCGATGGGGCTGGCCTTCGATGCCGTCGGCAACCTGTATGTCGCCAATTTCGGCAGCAACTCCGTCGAGCGGTTCTCGCCAACCGGCGCCGATCTCGGGGTGTTCGCCAGCGCCAACCTGAACGGACCGGCCGCCCTCATGTTCGACCGCAGCGGCAACCTCTACGTCGCCAACTATTTTTCTGGAAATCTCTGGGAGTTTTCGTCGTCCGGCCTCCCGATGACGTCCGCCTTCGCCAACGTCTACACGCCGGGCAGCATGGCCCTGGATGCCGCCGGAAACTTCTATGTCAGCAATCAAGGCAACAATGTGATTGAGAAACTGTCGCCGGCGGGCGCCGACCTGGGGGTGTTTGCCACGACCGGTGAGCATAATGCGATCGGGCTCGTTTTCGATGCGAACGGCAATCTCTACGCGGCCTATCGCGACGCCAACATCATCGAAAAATTTTCCGCTGCGGGTGCGGATCTTGGGGTGTTTGCCAGCACGGGCCTGAACACGCCGACGTATCTCGCCATCACTCCGGTGCCGGAGCCTGCGACCTGGCTGTTGCTGTTGGGCGGCGGCGGGGCGGTGCTGTGGCTCCGGCGCCGCTCCGGGGCCTGGGACGTCGCCGCGCGGCCCCGGCCGTGAGGAAGCCGGGCCGAAATCCACTTGTCGGGCGTGCGCTTCTGGGTTTGATTGAGCTTCCGCCATGAAAACCTTCCTCCTTCTGTTGCTTGCGGCCGCCCTGTGGGGAGCCGCACCGGCTGCACGGGCCGAGGATGTGCCGAAGATCGACGCCACTCAGAAGGTTGATTCGCTGGGAACATCCAACCAGGCCGTGCTCCCGGATCCGGTCGCGATCAAAAAGGCCGATCAGGTGCAGGATAAGCAGGCGGCGATTCCCGGAGTGATCAAGGAGCCCACCGCGCCCCTAGCCGGTCGCCAGGCCCCGATCAATGTGACGGAAACGCGGGCGAAGGAAATGGTGCCCCTCAAGGAAGCCCCCAAGCCCGAGCTGCGGCCCCATGAGGAGAGCGATCTCAACGGGCAGCTCGCTCCGTCCCGTTTTCAGCCCGGACAGAACGACTATTACAATTCCGAACTCGTCGAGAAATACCGGCAGAGCATGATCGACGCCGAGGCGATCGCGCAAAAAAACAGCCCCATGTCCGGCCAGATGACCACGTTTGCGAAGCTCAACCGCTTCGTCTTCAAGCGCAACGCCCCGGGCACGGAGGGCAATCCCATGGTCATGCCGGCGGGCAACACCGGTGCGCCGGTCACCAACGTCAAGTGACTGTTCGGTGCGGCCGGCAGCTGCGGTTCAGCGCTCCCGGCGGATGCGCTCCTTCTCTTCCTCGCGTTCCCCCTCAAGGCGCTGCCGCTCCCCTGCCATCTGGACGCGGATTTTTTCCATGTCGTCCGGTTTGCCCGCGGTGATGGCCTCCTCGAGGCGCTGGCGGAGAAAGATTTCGCGCTCCGCGATCCGGCCTTTGTAAACCTTGTCCACCTCCGCGAGGCGGCCTTTCTTCTCCGCGGTCAGGGGGCGGCCGGCTGCCGGATCGGCAGCGGCGAGACGTTCCATCGCAAGTTCGTAGGCGCTTTTCATGGGGAGGTATTAACCACGAAACCCACGAAACACACGAAAGAAAGGACGCGGCTGGGGACATCCGGCAGTTGGGCGCCGATGACAGCAGGTATGATAACTCGATCAGGAATTTCAGCTTCAGGGGAACCCGAGCCCTGAGCGCAAACATTCGCGTCCAGTCGCGGTTAACAATGGTGGTATTCAAGCCCTTGTCTCCTCAATGACTGGCCGTTTCCGCAGGCTTGGCTCCGTTTTCGTGGGGTTCGTGTATTTCGTGGTTCAACCTAGAAAACGCTGTCGTAACCACGGATATCACGGATGCACACGGATGAGCAATCCATGGCAGATTTTCCGGCCTTTCCCCGCATGTGAACAGATTTTTCACGATCGATATTTCTCCATACTCTGTATCCGTGTTATCCGTGAAATCCGTGGTTGGATTGAACTGCCGAATTTAGATTCTACCGAATTTCACCCCGCAAACCACCGTCAGCACCACGACCACGACCGGGGGCCAGAAGCCGCCGCGTTCGCGCCGCCAGCCGGTCGCATATCCCGCCAGGCCCGTGGCGACCACCGCTGTCAGCGCCACCGGCCCGATCCAGTCCGCGCGGTACTGCGCCGTCCAACAGGCACCCGGCACCCGCGCTCCCAGTCGGATGAGCCACTCGATCAGTCCCAGCACCAGTCCAGCGCCCTCGTTGCAGAGCCGGCTGATCCAGACCGCACCGGCCAGGCCAAAGATCAGCGAGGCAACTCCCGTCATGATCACCAGCGAGGCCAGGGGCATGAGCAGGAGATTGGCCATGAGGCCGCCGGTCACGAACACGCCGAAATACTCCACCCCCGTCAGCGTGCTGACCAGCGTGGCGGCACCGCCCATGCTCACTACAGAAAGCGTGCGGCGGCGCAGCCAGGCGCTCCCGTGGTGGTGCCAGCGCCAGGCGGCCTGGGGCAGGTCGGGGAAGGCCGGCCACCGTGCCTGCAGACGCTCCGCCAGCGGCAGTCCGAGAAGCAGGATCATGCCCACGACAGCGTACGACATCTGGAAGCTGGCGCTGAATAAATCGAGTGGGTTGAGCAGCAGAGTGAGCAGGGCGGCGGCGACGATGGCCGCCAGTGGGTTCGACGGCCGCCGCGCCATCCATGCCGCCTCAAGCATCGCCACCATCAGGAACGCCCGCACGGCCGACGGACTCGCCCCGGTCGTGTCGACATCGAGCCAGAGCACCGCCAGCACCAGCAGCCCCGCCGGCAGCCGGGGGCAGCGCAGGCACGCCAGCAGGAAGTGCAGCGTCACGGCCACCACGCCGATGTGCAGCCCATTGATCGCAAAGAGATGCATGGTGCCGCTGTGCATGAACAGCTCGTGTTGCTCCGGGCTCAGCTCCTGTTTCTGGCCGAGCATCATGGCGCGATAGACCGCCGCACGCTCGGGCTGATCCTCCAGGCCGGCGTTGAGCAGCGCTTCCATCCGGACGAGCAGCTGCGCACAGAACCGGTCGTAGGCCGGCGCGGGCCGGACGAGGGCGGTCATCCGCCCGCGCGTGAGCTGGAAATTCATGCCGGCGTTGAGCATCGTTTCCTCAAACGAGCCGGCCGGCGGATGGAGCGGCAGGGGTTGCAGGAGTCCGGTGACGGCGAGCTCGCAGCCGCGGATCGGCGCCGCGACCCCCGGCGCGAGGGTGAGGGAAAAGCACACGCGCTGCCCGGCCAGGTCGGCGAGCGGCGGCGCGGCCTCCGCCACCACCGCAAGCCCGCCGGTGCGCCCGGCCTGCGCGGAGGCAAACAGCCGGGTGACCCGCAGGGTCAGCCGGGCCTCGCGCGGCGGCAGCTTCTCCCAGGCGACCAGCCGGTTGGCTCGGAGGTGAAACAGAGCGGCTCCGCTCAACGCGACGCTCAGGATCAGCAGGCCGGCTGCGGTCCGGCGGCGCCCCTGCCACCGGCCGAGGAGCGCGAGCAGGGCGGCGATGGCACCGCCGCCCGCGAGGAACCCGGGGGCGGCCGGCAGCCAGCCCGCGCGGCCTGCCGTCAGACCAGCCATCAGGGGCAAAAGCAGCCAGAGCAGCGGGGCGCGGTGACGGAGACTGCGGCTGGTCATGGGAATCTTTTTTTTGCCTGCCCCGCCCGCGCAAATCCACGCCTATTGCTGCGCACGGATTGTCGCAGCCCCCATCCCGGATCCACGCGGTTTTTGTCGCGGCGGCAACCATCCCCGTCACATGCTAAGAAATTAGCAAAAAGACTTGTGCCTGATACGCAATGTATGCTATAAGCTTAGCATGACATCGAAATCCGTTCATCTCACCCGCCGGGAGCGTCAGATCATGGATGTGATCTATGCGCGGGGCGAGGCCACCGTCGCCGAGGTGCAGGCCGCGGTGCCCGATGCCCCGGGCTATTCGGCTGTGCGCGCCCTGCTGCGCATCCTTGAGGACAAGGGCTTCCTGAAACACCGCGAGGACGGCCCGCGCTACCGCTACCGGCCGACCCAGGCCCCCGCGCTGGCACGGCGCTCGGCGCTGAAACAGGTGGTGAACGCGTTTTTCGAGGGGTCCCTCGCCAATGCGGTCGCCGCCCTGGTGGATCCAGGCGAGGAAAAGCTGCCGCCCGAGGAGTTGAGCCGCCTGGAGGCGATCATCCGCAAGGCCCGGAACAAATAATTCCATGAACTCCACCGACCAGCTGCTCTTGTTTGCCGATTTTGCCCTCAAGAGCACGCTGGTGCTGGCGCTTGCCCTGGTCGCCAGCCGGTGGTGGCGCGGAGCCTCGGCCGCCAACCGACACCTGGTCTGGCTCGCGGCCTTTGGCGTGCTGCTGCTCGCTCCGTGCACCCGCCTGCTGTCGCCTCGCTGGTCCTGGCAGCCCGCCAGAGTCGCCGCCGTGGCCCCGCTCCCGGCCGCGGAGTCGTCAGTTGCGACCACGGTCCTCGTGCCGTCGGTCACAGCGGCGGCTCCGTTCGCACCGCCTCCGCTGCCCCAGGGCCAGTCCGCCTGGCCAGTCTGGCTGGCCCCCCGCAACGGCTGGCTGCTGCTCTGGGGTGCCGGGGTTCTGGCGCTCCTGGCCCGGCTCACGGTCGGGGCCAGCCGGCTCTGGTGGTGGCGGCGGCGCAGCGCTCCGGTGCCGGATCGCCGGCTCAACGGACTCTGCCGCGAGATTGCCGCCGGGTATGGTCTGAAGCGGCCCGTCGAGCTGCGCTCCCTGGACAACTGCCGCGTGCCGATGACGTGGGGCACGTTGCGTCCGGTCGTGCTGCTGCCGCCGGATGCGCTCACTTGGCCGGAAGCGCGTCTCGCCCTCGTCCTGCGCCACGAACTTGGCCATATCGTGCGACGCGACTCTCTCTCGCGGTTGCTCGCCCAGGGGGTTGCAGCGCTCTACTGGTTCAATCCGCTCATCTGGATCGGCGCGCGCGCGTTGCGTCTCACGCAGGAACAGGCCTGTGACGATCTTGTGCTCAACGCGGGAACCTCTGCGGAGGCTTACGCGCTCGAGTTGGTGGCCGCCGCCCGCCGTCTGCAGGGGGAACGCCGGATTGTTCCCGCTGTCGCCATGGCCGAGCCGTCCACGCTCGGCCGCCGCATCGAGGGCATCATAGGAGAGACCTGCGACCGCCGTCCGTCGGCGCGGCGGACCCAGTCGTTGGCCTCAGCGGGGGTCGTGCTGGCCCTGACTGGATTTGCGTTGGCTCAGGTGCGGGGCGAGACGGCGGTTCCGGTCGCAGCGGAAACACATCCCCCGACGCGGCCGGCTATGACGGTCGGCGACCCATTCGAGGATAAGTCCGAACCCACCGTGGCACCGGCCAAAGCCACGCGGATTAAGGCTGCGCAGGTGGCGGTTGAATCCAGGTTCATCGAAATCAATGAGAGCGACCTGAAGGATCTCGATCTCAACCAATTTGGAACAAGGATCCTGCCCGCGGCCGGCCTCGGGGCGAATTTGCTGGGCGAGATTCCTCCACCACCCTGGATTGGCAAGTTGGACATTCCGGCCGTGATTCAGGCCCTGGCGAAGAAAACCGGCACGGAATTGCTGAGTGCTCCCTCGCTTACGATCGTCTCGGGTAATCCGGCCAAGGTTAGTGTTGGTCAGATGTTGCGCTTCCCGCGGAGTTACGGTCCGCCGGAGCCAACTTCTTTGGGAACCGGCACTCCCTACCGCAAGCCGCAGGATTTTACCTCGCAAACGATCGGAGTGGAACTGGCGGTCACTCCCACGGTAGGGGCAGATGGCGAAACCATTGGGCTCGCGCTCCATCCCAGCGTGGCCGAGTTCAAGGGCTTTGTTGAAAGGGAAGCTCCCGGCAGCGGCACTTTTCAGCCCATTTTTTCCGTTCGTGAGGCTAAGACCAATGTCTCCATTCCAAGCGGGGCCACGGTGGTCATGGGCACCCTGAGCCGCATCCCGCGGGTGGTGAAGATCGGCGAAACGGTGACGACGGAGGAGATCATAAAAGGCATGCACCACGTATCGGACAGGCAACCTACCTCGCTCGGAACAAGCGATAACACCGCACAACGCGCCCTGCTGGTATTTGTCACGGCCAAGGTCGTCGGACCGGCTCGGGTAGTACCGGTGACGACGACGGCGACGGTGAGCGTGCCGGTGGCCCTCGAGGCCAGGTTTATTGAGGTCTCGGACAGTGCATTTAATTTCAGAGATTTCGACTTTGGCCGGTTTGGCGTCGCCAGTCCGCCGCCCGCCGACTCCGGCCCGCCCGAGGCCGACCCCCATCACTGGGCTGGGCAGCTCGATGTTCCGGCTGCTCTGCGCGAGCTCACGCAACGCTCGGGCGGAGAAATTCTGAATCCCCCGGGCGTCACGGTGCTTTCGGGTCACAAAATCAGGATCAACGCCGGAAAGGAAATGCGCTACGCGGTGACCAACGGCATGTCAGGATATACCACCGGCGAAGGTGGCCCGGATGGGGGGCTCACCGCCGACCCGGCCCAACTGTTTGCCTCCCGCACGGTGGGTGATGAACTTTGGGTCACCCCCACGGTGGCAGCAGGCAGTCACACCATTGAACTCAGGCTGACCCCGCGCGTCACTGAATTTGAAGGCTATGTTGAATACGGAGGACCGAACATGCCGGGCGGTCCCTCTCGCCAGCCAATCTTCTCCACCCGGGAAATAACCACATCGATCGCCGTGCAGGACGGCGCCACGTTGGTCCTGGGTGGGCTGACACGGGAAGTGAGAGCGGGAGACAACCACCTGCCGAATGCTATCGGAACGACCGCCAATGAAGGTCTGGGCGGGCCGGCTTCGGCGAAGGGCGCTGTTCAGGGGAAGCGCAACCTGCTCATCTTCATCACGGCCAAAATCGCCGGACCGGAGCAGCCGCCGAATCCGCCGGTCACCGCCAGCACGCCCTGATGGTGCGCGACGGCCGTGGCCGGGCACGGATTCCCGCGGATAGGCTTTGAATTCGGCGGCCTCCGGGCGTGTAATCGGCAGCGTATCTCCACCATGCCGACTTCCGACCAGCCCGATCTTTTTGGCGACGCCGCCCCGGCGGCTGCGCCCGCCGCGCAGCCGCTGGCGGCGCGGATGCGGCCGCGATCGCTCGCCGAGGTGGTCGGTCAGGAGCATCTGCTTCAGCCGGGCAGCCTGCTGCCGCGGCTGGTGGCGCAAAACCGGTTTGGCTCGCTGATCTTCTACGGCCCGCCCGGCACCGGAAAAACCAGCCTGGCCGAGGCCATTGCGCGCGAAACCAAAAGCCGCTTCGTGCGCATCAACGCCGTGATGTCCGGCGTGGCCGAGCTGCGCGACGTGCTGGCCGCCGCGCGCCGCCGGCCCGAGGCCGCGACGATCCTCTTCATCGACGAATTGCACCGGTTCAACAAGGCGCAGCAGGATTTGCTGCTGCCCGACGTCGAGGAGGGTTTCGTGCGGCTGATCGGCGCGACCACCCACAACCCCGGCTTCTACGTCAACCCGCCGCTGCTCTCGCGCAGCCACCTCTTCCGCCTGGAACCGCTGGCTCCCGCCGCCGTGGCGACCGTGCTGCGCCGCGCTCTCACCGACGTCGAACGCGGCCTCGGCGCCCGCCGGCACGGGGCCGAGGACCGGGTGCTCACGGCGCTCGCCGTGCTCTGCGATGGCGATCTGCGCCGCGCCCTCAATGCGCTCGAGGTGATCGCGTTCGGCCTGCCCGAGGGCGCGCCGGTCACGGAGCAGGAGCTGGAGGTGTTCGCCCGCGAACGGCGGATCCGCTACGACGCCGACGAAGATGAGCACTACGACACGATTTCGGCGTTTATCAAAAGCTGCCGCGGCAGCGATCCGGACGCCGCGATGTACTGGCTGGCCAAGATGCTCGCCGGCGGCGAAGACCCGCGCTTCATCGCGCGGCGCCTCGTGATTCTGGCGAGCGAAGACGTGGGCCTGGCCGATCCGCTGGCGCTGCCGCTGGTGGTGGCGGCGCACCAGGCCTGCGAGTTCGTCGGCCTGCCCGAGGCGGAGCTGACCCTCGCGCACGCGACGCTTTACATCGCCTGTGCGCCGAAGAGCAACTCGGCCACGCTGGCGCTGGGCGAGGCGCACCGGGCGCTCAAGGAATTGCCGGTGCAACCGGTGCCGCTGGCGCTGCGCGACAAAAGCGGTGCGGCGAGCAAGCAGGCCGGCCACGGGAAGGGCTACCGGTATTCGCACGATTATCCGGAAAACATTTCCGGTCAGGACTACTTGGAAAAATCGCTGCCGCTCTACACGCCGAAAACCGCCGGCCACGAAGCGAAGATCGCCGAGCGCCTCGCCCGCTGGCGCGAGCTGAAGGCGGGACTGCGGCCGGCCCGTTGAGGCGGGCGCAGGTACGGGCTCAGTTTGCGAATGGTAGGTCGGGGTTTATCCCCCGCACATCGGGCGTGAAGCCCGACCTGCGGCGGCAAACAGCAAACTGCGCCACCACCCTTGCGCGGGCTTGATTGCCGGAGCGGGGTGGTTAGCTTTCTCCCATGCAAACGCGCGCGCTGATTTTCCGGACGGGGCTGGCGGTGGTTGCCCTCAGTGGCGCCGTCGCGGTATGGGCGCAGACTCCCGCCGCTCCCGCCAAACCTGCTGCGCCGGCTCAGCCGGAAAAGAAAAAGGATGTGCCGGTGGCGACGATCGCGGGCATGGCCATCGCGCGCAAGGATGGCCGCTGGCTCGGGCTCAGCCTTGAGGGGGGCGGGTTCAAGCTGTGTTTTTACGACAAGGACAAGAAGCCCGAGGACGCCGATGCGGCGCTGGCGGCCCTGCGGTGGAATCCGACCAACGTGGTCGGCATCGAGCGGGTGGTGCTGAACCCGGACGCCGACAAGAAGTCGCTGTCCAACTCCAAGTTTGTGAAGCCGCCCTTCAACTTCAAATTGTTCATCACGCTGCTCTCGGCCAACAACAAGGTGGTGGAGGATTTCCAGGTGGATTTCAGGGGGTAGGGCGGTGGAGCGCCGGCGAGGCCGGGCCGGGATAATGTAGGCGGGGTGCCCTCACCCCCGCCATTGGCGAATCTCGCCGGTAATCCTGCCGCGGGTGATGGCCAAATCCCGCCGCTCACGCAGCGGGCCACGCCGATCCCGTAGCCCTGCGCAGGAGCGCAGGGATTCCGGCCACTGACCAACCAAACCATCCCAGCTCTCCCGAGCCGGGCTACTGAAACGATGTAGCCCGCTTTGGGTGAAGCGAGATGCCGGGCTCTCTCTTTGAGGGGCGCCCCGCCCACAGGACCAGACCAGCTTGGAACCAACGCGTTGGGGTCAACGCGTTCCACCCTCTCCCCTCACATCCGCTGCATGACGACGGCGACGGAAAGTTTTTGGGTGTGGGTGCCCTTGAAGACGCCGCAGGTGGGCGTGCTGTCGTGGTAATCGCGGCCGGCGGCGACCTTCACGTGGCGTTCGCCGACGGTGCAGTCGTTGGTCGGATCGAGCGCCCACCAGAAGCCGCCCGGGAGATAGACCTCCACCCAGGCATGGCTCTCGCTGGCGCCGATGAGTTTGGGTGCCTTGGCCGCCTCGGAGGCCAGGCGCTGCGTCTCGGTTTCGATGTAACCGATGACATAGCGGGCGGGGATTTCCGCAGACCGGAGCACGGCGATCATGAGCTGAGCGAAATCCTGGCAGACGCCGCTGCGCTGCTTGAGCACGGTGGTGACGGGCGTGTCGATTCGCGTGGAGCCGGGGAGGTATTTGAACTCGGACTTGATCCAGGTGTTGAGCCGGAGGAGCGCCGGACCGAGGGCGTCGCCGGGCTTGAGCAGGCGGTTGGCGAGCTGGTTGATGGGCGCGCTCATTGCGATGGCGGCCGAGGGCATGAGGTGCTCGAAGAGCGCCAGTCGGTCGCTCCGGTAGATCTGCCGCGCTTCTGAGACGGAGAAATCGAGGGAGGACCGTGGTGGCTCCCAGGCCTGGGTGGCCACCTCGGAGGTGCTGGCGAGCACGAGCTCGCGGTGGCGGTGGACGATGGAAAACGTTTCCACCGTGTTGCCGAAATAGTCGGCGTAGGTGTGGATGTTGGCCTCCGGCGTCGTCACCAGGCTGCGGGTGATGAGCTGCTGGCGGAGGTCGGTGGCCGGGGTGAGCCGGGCCTCCATGAAGGATTCGGACGCGGCTCCGGCGTAGCGATACGTGGTGTGATGGGAGATGCGAAAACGCATGGAGGCGCGGCGAATGAAAGGGACCGCGAGCGCCGTGGCAACCGGGGAAACGCGGAAGAAGATTCGAAAAGATCCAACCCGAGGCCATTTGAAGCGGCCCGGAGTGAGCAGCGACGATTCAGCTTGATGGGACAACCGCGGGAGCGTTGCCACCCGTAGCGGCTCGCTTGGCGCTCGCCGCTACGGGCTCATCCCGCCTCCGGCGCGGGCTTGACGCGGTGGCGGCGGAGGCGCGTCCTGTGGAGAGGGTTGCGCCCCCATGCACGGCATTGATTTCATCCAAGACCTGGCGGTCATCCTGGCGGTGGCCGGGGTGGTGGCCTGGGGCTGCCAACGCGGCGGGCTCTCCACCGTCGTGGGTTATCTGGTGGCGGGCATCCTGGTGGGGCCGCACTCACTGCTGGCGCTGGTGTCGGACATGGACCGGATCGTGACGGCCGGACAGGTGGGCCTGGTCTTCCTGATATTCGCCATCGGGCTGCGCCTGAGTCTGCGCAAGCTGCGCCGGCTCGGCGGCGGGCTGCCGGTGGCCGTGGTGGTGAGCGCGGGGCTGATCTATTACCTCACGCGCGTGGTCGGGATGGCGGCGGGACTCGAGCCGGTGCCCGCGGCGTACCTGGCGGGCATGCTGATGGTGTGCTCGTCGGCCATCGTGGCCCGGACGCTGCAAGAGGCGGGCGACACGCACGAACGGTCGGGCCAGCTCGCGCTGGGGGTGATGCTGCTGGAGGACGCTGTCGCGGTGGTGATGTTAACGCTGCTGTCGGCTTCGGGCGGACCGGGCCTGGGCGAGACCCTCGGGAAGCTCGGCGCCTTTGTGGTGCTGGCTGGCATCGCCGGGTTGCTGCTGGTGCCCTGGCTGCTGCGGCGGATGAGTATTCGGGCGGATGAGGAGCTGCAGACGGTTGGGATCGCGGCGCTGCTGTTCGGGCTGGCGTTGCTGGCGCAGCGGGCGGGGTATTCGCTGGCGCTGGGGGCGTTCATCCTGGGGGTGATCGTGGGGGAGACGCCCCACCGGCACCAGGTGGAGCGGACCTTTGCGGGCCTGCGGGACGTGTTCACGGCGGTGTTTTTCGTGGCGATCGGGATGCAGATCGACGCCCGGGAACTGCTGGGACAGGCAGGGACGATCATCGCGCTGGCCGCCTTCACGGTAGTGGTGCGCACGCTGGCCACCACGACGGGGCTGGTGGCGATCGGCACGCCGGCCGCGGTCGCGCTGCGCGCAGGGCTGGCCGTCACCCCGATCGGTGAATTCTCGTTCATCATCGCGCTGGCCGGGGTCCAGGCTGGGGTGTTGCCGAAGAATTTCTATCCGCTTGCGGTTGGCGTGTCGCTACTCACGACGGTGGCGGCGCCGCTGCTCACGCGCCGTTCGGAGCGGGTGGCGGGGATGTTCCTGACGCGGCAGCCGCGCTGGCTGGCCGCCTGGGCGGCCTACTATCTGGCGTGGCTGGAGCGGCTGCAGGGGCGGAGCAAACGAAACTTGCTCTGGCAGCTGTCAAAGAAACGTTTTGTGCAGATCGGCGTGCAGGTGCTGCTCGTGACTGGGCTGCTGGTGTTTTCGGAGCAGATGGGCGCCGTGGTGGAAGGCTGGCTGGGGCATGACTGGCTGTTTCCGAACGGACCGGAAGTGGTCTTCTGGCTGGGCCTGGTGCTGGTGGTGCTGGTGCCGCTGGTGGCCCTGTGGCGCAACCTCTCGGCGCTGGCGCTGCTCTACGCTCAGGTCAGCACCCAGGGGCACCCGCAGGCCTCGCGGCTGGCGCCGGTCATCGAGACCTGCCTGAAGACCGGCGCGGGTGCGGTGCTCTACGTGTGGATTGCGGCGTTTCTCCCCGGCGAGGGCCGGGCCAAATGGCTCGTCGTCGTCACGGTGGTGCTCGGGGCCGCGGCGTTGCTGCTGCTGAAGCGCAAGCTGATCTACTGGCACAGCGAGCTCGAGGTGGAGCTGCACAGCCTGCTCGACGCCGGGCCGCACGGCGGGGTCACCGCGGTGCCCTGGCTGCGGACCCACGGCGACTGGAAGCTCAGCGTCGGCGAGTGCGTCCTGCCGGACCTCGCCGAGTGCCAGGGGCGGAAGCTTGCCGAGCTGCGGCTCCGCTCCCGGCTGGGCTGCTCGGTGGTGGGGGTCGAGCGGCAGGGTTTCATGATCCCGCTGCCGACGGCGGAAACGGTGCTCTACCCGCGCGACAAGGTGCTGCTGATGGGCAGCGCGGAGCAGGTGGCCGCGGGCCGGAAATTTCTCGGCGAGGTGACCGGCACCCCGGTGCTGTCGGAATTTGAGGACGTGCGCACGGAGCTGCTGACGGTGCCGGCCGGCAGCCGCGCGGCGGGCCGGGCCCTGCGGGAGTTGCGGGACGCGCCCTTGCAACGGATGCAGATCGCGGGCATCGCCCGGGGCGGCCAGCGGGTGTTCAATCCGAGCGCGGACGAGATGGTGTGGGCGGGAGACGATCTCCTGGTGCTGGGCCCGCCGGAGCGGATCCGCGCCTTCAAGGCCTGGCTGCTGGAGGAGCCGGGGTCGGCGGAGTTGCCGAGCTGACGCCGCCGGGGCATGAAAAAGCGCGCCCGAAAACGGGCGCGCCGGAGTGGCGGAAAAGGGAGCGGTGGCTCAGTTGGAACCGTGGCTGGTCTTGGCGGCTTCGGCTTTTTTCGCTTCGGCGGTGACCGCCGGACCCGTCGGTTTGGTCTCGGCCTCGTCATCCTCGGCGGAGGCCTTTTTGAACTCGCGGACGGATTTGCCCAGCCCGCGGGCGAATTCGGGCAGCTTCTTGCCGCCGAAAAGCAGCAGGACGATCGCGAAAATCAGGATCATCTCCGGACCACCCATGCCGAAGAGGGCGAGGACGGGTTGAGTAAGGCTGTTCATAGAGGATACAGCGTATCCAGCCCCCTCGGGCTGTAAAGGGCGAAAGCGGTTTTCGCCGGCGGCTCAGGGCGGGGACGCGGGCGGGAATACCACCTCGTCACCCATCTGGGGCTGGCCATCGTGCAGGTGGGTGCCGAGAATCTGCCCGCGCTGGTAGGCGGAGGTCTCGAGGCGGCCCGTTGGTTTGAGATCGGCCGTCCGGGTGACCAGCTGCCGGCCGGCCGGTCCGGGTGGGAAGTCGGCGAACGGGTAGACGTCCACGATCACCGTTCCGGTGGTGGCATCGACGGCGAGCACGCGACCGACCAGCTGCATCAGGCTGGGCTGCAGGGCGGAGGCGATGGGCCCGGTGGCGCGGGCGGCCTTGGGCAGCGGGGCCGGGGTCGGCGGACCGCCGGCCGGCCGGCGCGCCGTGGTGCAGCCCGCGAGCAGGAGGCAGACCGCAAACGGGAGCGCGCGGCGCATGACGAAAAACTATTGCGGGATGACGGGCTTGTTGGCCTGCATCTGCTTGATGAGGTTCTGCGCGTTGTCCAGCTGCTCGGCATCGAAGAAGCCATGGAGCTGCCGGATGCGCGTCGGATGGCGCATTTTGCGGAGGGCCTTGGCCTCGATCTGGCGAATGCGTTCGCGGGTGACCTTGAACTGCTTGCCGACCTCCTCGAGGGTGCGGCTGTAGCCGTCGGTCAGACCGAAGCGGAGCTTGAGCACGCGCTGCTCGCGCTCGGTGAGCGAGTCGAGCACATCGATGATCTTCTCGCGCAGGAGCGAGTAGGCCGTCATGTCGTAGGGGTTCTCGGCGGCCTTGTCCTCGATGAAGTCGCCGAAGCTGGTGTCGTCGCCGTCGCCGACGGGGGACTGGAGCGAGATGGGCTGCTGGGCCATCTTCATGATCTGCTGCACGCGTTCGACGGGCAGGTTCATCTCGTCGGCCACCTCGTCGGGCGTGGGTTCGTGGCCGTATTCCTGGAGGAGCTGCTTCTGCACCTGCATGACCTTGTTCAGCGTCTCGATCATATGGACCGGGATGCGGATGGTGCGCGCCTGGTCGGCGATGGAGCGGGTGATGGCCTGGCGGATCCACCAGGTGGCGTAGGTGGAGAACTTGTAGCCGCGGCGGTACTCGAACTTCTCGACGGCTTTCATCAGGCCCATGTTGCCCTCCTGGATGAGGTCGAGGAAGGAAAGGCCGCGGTTGGTGTATTTCTTCGCGATGGAGATGACAAGGCGGAGGTTGGCCTCGACCATCTCGGTCTTGGCCTTGTGGGCCTCGCGGATGTGGACGCCGGACTTGCTGACGACCTCGAGCAGGGCGGCCGGCCCGATGCGCATCTCGTTCTCGATGTGGCGGAGGCGGGTGTTGATGCCCTTGAGGTCGAGCGCGGCATCGCGCTTGGTCTTCGGGTGTTTGGCGCGCTCGAGCTGGGCGTGCAGGTGCTCGATCTCCGCAAGGGTGGGGCGGGTCTGCTCCAGCCATTCCTCGTAGACCTTCAGCTTGAAGAAGAACTTGCCGAAGTTGGACTTGAGGGCGGTCTCGCGCTTGCGGTGCTTGGCGTGGATCTTCTTCCGCTCCGGTTCGGTGCGGGCCTTCTGCAGTTCGACCCAGGACTCGGCGACGGCGGCCTCGTTGCGCTGGGTGGTTTCGACGAGCTTGGGCAGGCCTTTGAAGTAGGCGTCGCGGCTCTCGATCTTCTTGTCGATGACGATGCGGTCGAAGCGCTCCTCGCGGTTGAGCAGCTTGGCCCCGAGGGTGCCGATGTAGCCGCCGATGACGGCGGCCTCGAAGAGCGCCACCTGCGCCTTGAGCTCGGCGTTCTCGATGCGTTTGGAGATCTCCACCTCCTGCTCGCGGGTGAGCAGCGGCACCTGGCCCATCTGCTTGAGATACATCCGCACCGGATCATCGAGAATATCGTGCTGCGACGAGCGGGACTCCTCCTCCTCGGCCTCTTCCTGCCGCTGCTTGTAGTCCTCGACCTGGTCGGGCTCGAGGATCTCGATCTCAAGGTTTTGCAGAATGGAGATGACGTTGTCGAACTCCTCCTGGTTCTCGACCGACTCGGGCAGCGCCTCGTTGATGTCGTCCCACGTCAGGTAACCCTGCTCCTTGGAATGGCGGATGAGCTGGCGGATGCGCTCATTGACGCCGCCGGGGGCGTCGGCAACGGCGCCATCGGCTCCCTGGCCGGGCAGGCGTTTGAGGGCGGACTCCACGGCTTCGGCGTGGGGAGCGGGGGCGGGGGCGGCAGGGGCAGGGGCGGCGGGCTTGGCTTTGCGCGGCATGGTGTGGGTCGGTGCGGGAAAAAGGGAACAATCATCCAGCCGCCGGCAGCCCGAGGGGCGAGCGGAGCTGTCGTTGAAGCTCAGAACGTTGTTTGATTAGAGATATTGCGTCGATGTTACTGTCCGCCCCGGCACTGGCCAAAGCAAGTTCTATTTGGCGGAGCCGGGGCTCCAGAGCGCGGTTCCGGAGCAGGCCCAGGGCCTCGGTGCAGTTCTTGACCGGGTCCTCGATCCGGGGATTTTCGAACAGCAGGGAGGCCACCAAAGCCCTTTCTACGGCGTTCTCCAGCAATGGGTCGAGGTGGTCCCGGCCGGGCCAGCTGTCCTGCTCGAACTCGGCCAGGAAGCGGTTGAGCAGCACCCCGGCGACGTGGGAGGCGTCGATCCACTCGTGGGGCAGGACGGCGCTGAGCCGCCGCCCCAAGGTCTCGACATGCAGGCAGATGAGCAGCAGGTGGTGTTCCGGAGTGTCGCGCCCGGAGGCGGCGGGGGCGGGGGGCGGCGGCCCGGCTGCGGCAGCCGGTGCAGCCGCACGGCCAGGCCGCGCCTGCCGGGCCACCAGGTCGGCCTGGAGGGCGGACAGGGGCAGGCGCAGGTGGCCGGCGGCCTCGGCGAGAAACTGCGAACGGGCTACGGCTGACTCGGCCTGCAGCACGATTTCGAAGAGCTCCTGCGTGGCGCGGCCCTTCAATTCCGGCGAGGCCAGCTCCGGTGCCGGCAGCAGCGCGCGGCAGGCGAAGCCCATCGCGCTCAGAGCCCCGCGCCGCACTTCCTCGTAACCGGCGAGGCCACGCTCCAGGAAGAGCAGGTCGGGGTCGGTCTTCTCCGCCCCGGCCAGCGTGAGGAAACGGGCCTCCAGCCCCGCCTTCAGCGCCATGGGGAGAAACCGCAGCGCGGCCTTCCGGCCCGCCGCATCGCCGTCGAAAAAGCACTCGATCTGGGTGTGGTAGCGGCGCAGCAGCACGAGCTGGCCCTCGGTGATCGACGTGCCCTGCGGCGCAATCGCGGTCTTGAGGCCGACACTCCAGCAGCGGATTGCGTCCAGCTGGCCCTCGACGAGGACGAAGGGCTTGCCCTCGCCGGCGGCGGTGCGGGCGCGGTCGAGGTTGAAGAGCAGGTTGCCCTTGGTGAAGATCGGCGTTTCGGGTGAGTTGACGTACTTGGCCTCGTGCGCCGGATCGTCGGCGGGCGTGCGATCGGTCTGCCGCGCGGTGAAGGCCACAATCCGGCCCTGATGGTCGCGGATCGGGATCATCAGCCGGCCGCGAAACCGGTGGCGGATGCCGCCGAGCGTGAGCACAGCGTCTTCGCGGATGAAGAACAGCCCGCATTGGCGCAGCGCGGCCTCGGAGAACTTGCGCTTCAACAACGTGGCCGCCAGGCCGCTCCCCTGTTCGTCGGCCGCACCGATCTTGAACTCGTCGGCGATCTCTCCGGCGAAGCGGCGCCGATCCGTCCAGTAGGCGCGCATGAAGTCGCCCGTCGCGTCCCGCGCCTTGAACGCCTGGTGGAAATGCTCCGCCGCCACCTCGTGCAGGTCGAACAGCTCCTGCCGGAGCGAGCGCTCCTCCCGGCTCGGCCCGCCGGAGCCTTCCTCATATTCGATGGGCACGCTGAACCGCTGGCCCAGCGCCTCAACGGCCTCGGTGAACGAGAGCTGCTCGGTCTCGCGCACGAATGCGATGGTGTCCCCGCTCTTCCCGCAGCCGAAGCAGTGGTAGAGGCCCTTGTCCGAGTCGACGTGGAACGACGGTGTCTTTTCGGCGTGAAACGGGCACAGCCCCTTGAGCCGGGTGCCTCCGGCCTTGCGCAGGGTGACCACCCGCGACACCACGTCAGCCAAGTTGACCCGCAGCTTCAGGTCGCGGAGACAGGTGGGCTTGATGATGGGCATGCGGAAAGAAAAAGCTGAAACGCTGAAAACTGAAATGCTGAAGGACGGTAAAACTGAGGGGAACCACGGCAGGCTGTTGGGGAAAAAAGGAAAGGGGAACGCCAAAGGCCGAGACTTCAGCCAATCAGTCCTTCCGCCTTTCCGCCTTTGTCGGCAGAGGCGGACCGGAAGTTTGCACTTTTGCCTCGTTGGGGGCTCTGTCAAGAAGGGCGGAAACATTTCCGCCCCTTAGGCGACTAATCTGCCACTCCATGCACCCATTTTCCCTCTCCCGGCTTGGCCGGGGTCCCTGGCTCGCCGCCGTCGCCCTGTGGGCGACCAGCGCTGCCGGCGCCGGAATCGTCCCTCCTCCGCCCACTCCCACCGTGTGGGAGGCCGGACTCGACGATTTTTCCCCGGCCGCCTACAGCGCGGGCGTCGAGGCCCTCATCAGCCGGTTTGAGCTCGAAGGCGGCCACCGGCTCGGCCCCGGGCCCAAACACCGGGTCGGCCTCAAGATTTACACCGACTCCGGTCCCGGCCTGGCCACGCCGGTCCCGCTGGTGCAGGCCGTCATCGCCGCGCTGGTGCGGCGCGGCTTCGCCCCGACGGACATCTTTCTCGTCGGCCTCAACCAGCTGCGCCTCCGGCAGACGGGTTTTCTGCCGTCGCTGGTCACCGGCCACGGCCCGTTCGACGCCCAGAAGATCTATGTCCTTGAATCCGGCCGCTACTACGACCCGGTGTGGTTCTACGACAGTCCGTTGCCGACGCGGTTCGACCCGATCCTGGCCCAACGCAGCCGCACCTATGCCACCTACAAGTCGGATGACGAGGATCGCAAGAGCTTCCTCGCGACCCCGCTTTTCCTGGACGCTGATTTCTGGATCAACCTGCCGGTTTACACAGATCATCCCGTGCTGGGCGTGAACGGCGCGCTGGTCAACGCCACCTACTGGAACGCCTCCAATACCGCCCGTTTTTCCGACAGCGCCGGCACCGCGCCGGCCGCGGTTGCCGAAATGAGCGCAATCCCCGAGCTGCGCCAGACGTGGGTGTTCACCCTGGTCAGCCTCGAGCGCTGGCAGTTCATCGGCGGCCCCTGGTTTAACTCACTCTACACCGTGTCGGAACCGCGGGTGTGGCTGAGCACCGACCCGGTCATCCTCGATGCGCTGATGCTGGACCGCATCAACGCCCAGCGCGTCAACCGGGGCTTCAAGCCCGTTTCCGACGACATCCGCACCGTGGAGTTTGCCGCCAAACTCGGAGTGGGCTCGCGCAACACCGCGGGAGCCAGGATCGTCCGGGTGCCCTGAGGTCGTACCTTCCCGGTTCCCCGGCCGTTTCGGTGGGGACCGGATCCTTTTCCGTCTCCCCCATGAAAATACAGCGCAATGATCACACCGCCCCGCGGCAGAATCCGTCCGACCCGATCCGGGTCGAACACGGTGACACGAAGGATTTCAGGGCCTTCATGGTGAAGAACGGGGTGACCTTCGAGGTCAGGGATGCAACCTGCACCTGGTCCGTCACCCTCTCCCGGGCCGAAATGGCGCAGCTGAAGAACGCCCTGCTGGCATCATAACCGCCGGCGGGCCGGACTTCGGCTCCCCACGTTATTGGGCCGCCATCGTGCGGCGCTTTTCCCGACCGGGCGGAGGACCCTGGCCCAATCCCGGCGCATGGTCCAGCCACCTGGGAATGGTGCGGTCGCCGGGAATCGAAACCGATAATGATTAACTAGTTACGAAAGGAATATTCGGGCAATTCGCGGATAAATCGGGATTAGGAGATCGAGAATCTGGTCTTCAAAACTGTTCGCCGGGAAGCGAACGGAGAAAATGAGAAATAGTCATGGCAGGAATCCGTCAGATTCTGTCAGGAATTCCACATCAGGATTCAGGCGTGTTTTGTTCACTGCCATCCCTTCACATCTTGCCGTATTTCTGAGTCAAATTTAGCCTGATTGCGGCAAAATCGTTTTTGACTTACGTAATTTTCTGACTGCTGAACTTGGCTCGCCAGCGGCCAGTCTTTGAGCGTCTCCCCAATTTGGGGAATTGAGCGTTTTCCCCATTTGGGGAATGCGGGGGGAATGAGGGCCACCCCCACCTCAGACCTAAAAGAAAGGCTCCCGTGAGCCCTTCCGTTCAGGACCTCCCGGCAGCCCCATGACGGGACCAGCGGGAGGCTTCTTGAATGCCGTCACGTCCTGATGAATTTCCAGATGACGTGCCGGCGGGGAAACCAGCGCCGGAATTGCCGGTAGGTCTTCTCCAGGCCGTCTGACCGGTACTGGCGGCTCCAATCGACGTAGGCTCCCCTCTTGCGGTCATCAATGGCCTCACAGAGGTAGGCCACTCGCGGCGTTTTTGTGTCGGGTCACCTCATGCTTGATCAGTACGACTTTAATGGCGTCGTTCACGGCGAGACAGGCGAACATGGCAAAGGCGAAGATCTCGAGCGTCTGCGACCAGGGCAAAGGCTTGAGCCCTGGAAGACCAAGTCGGGTGAGAAGGGTGCCCGTGAGTGCATCCGTGAGCAGCGCGGCCAGCAGCGTCCCGCTTGGCATCGTCGCCCAGAAGCGGTGTCGCTCCCGCGCTGACACAACGGAAAACACGGCAAAGTAGAGCAGCAGCAGAAAGCTGAACGTGCTGAGTGTATCGGCGTTTGTCGCCAGACCAAAGGGCTTCCACCCCGCCCATAAGAAGAGAAGAGCTTCCACTACCATGGCAATCCCCAGCCAAGCCGAAACGGCAATGTATCCGCCGATCTTCCACGTTTCCGGCTCTTTGGAAGGGCGCACGTTGTCGGTGGCCAGGGAGATTTTGGCGAAGTCGGTCATGAAGGTCAGCAGCAGCATCGCAAACGCGGTAACGACAAACTGGCCGGTCACAACGTAGGCAATGGCCACAAAACCTGCCTTCAGGATCGTCCGGCTGATTTTGTTGATGATCCAAGTCAGGATGCGCTGGTAGATGGTCCTCCCCTGCTCGACCAGGGTCACGATGTTCGTCAGGCCCGGTTCAGTCAGGACGACGCTCGCCGCACCCTTGGCCACATCGGTGGCGGTGCTGACAGCGATGCCGACCTCAGCTTGCCGCAACGCCGGCGCATCGTTAACCCCGTCGCCCGTCATGCCGGTTACATGCCCTCCGGCCTGGAGGTGTTGCACGACGATGTATTTGTCCTCCGGGAAGACCTCGGCGAATCCATCGGCTCCCTCGAAGGGGTCAGCGGTCTGACTGCCGGCTTTCGTGCCCATGGCTTTCAGGTCAGCCATGCGCCGGATGTTGGGCAGACCGACGCCCCGGGCGATTTCGCCAGCAACGGCCAGCGCGTCACCAGTCAGCATCTTTACCGACACGCCGCAGGCTTTGAGCTTTGCCACCAACTGTCCGGCGTCCGGGCGAAGAGGATCATCCAGCGACACCAATCCGACCAGGGCCAAGAGACCCGCCGTCGGGCCACGGGCGACCGCCAGAGTCCGATAGCCCTTCGCGGCCGATACACTGACTTGCGCCTCCAGCGCCTGAATGGCCGGAGGCAGGAGTCCACAGGCTTCGGCGATGGTGCGGACAGCCCCTTTCATCACCCGCAGCTGTTGGCCATTCTGCTCAACCACGGCTTCCGCCCGGCGGGTCTTTGCATCAAAGGGGGCGAAGGAGACGGGCGTGACCTTGGGCTGGTTGTCAAAGATGCGCCGGTCTTTCGCGGCAGTCAGAAAAGCGCGGTCTATTGGATCCTGGTTGGATTCCTGCGAGGCGAGGGCACCGGCAAACAGCACGTCCGCCTCGGTGGCCTGGTCCAGCGGGGTCACACCAGTCAAGGTCAGCTGGTTCATGGTGATCGTCCCGGTCTTATCCACGCAAAGCACGTCCATGGTCGCGGCATCCTCGACCGCGCTGAGGCGGGTGACCAGCACACCTCGCTTGGACAATTCCTTCGACCCGAGGGCCATGGTGACCGTGAACATGACCGGCAGGGCGACCGGCACCGCACTCATCAACAGGACGAGCAAGAGCGGCACCATTTCTAGAAGGGGCGTGCCCCGGACCAACGCCAGCACGGTAACCACGCCCAGCAGTGCGCCCACAATGACGAACAGCCAGCGAACCACCTTGGCCACGACGGCGTCGATGTGAAGCTTCGGCCGGGCATCCTGCACGAGCTCCGTAGTGCGTCCGAAATAGGTTTTCGCCCCGATCAGCGTAACCACGCCGTTGCCCTCACCCCGCCGGACCACTGAGCCCGATACGAGTGCCTCACCGGAGGCCTTGTCCACGTCGTTCGATTCGCCGGTGAGCGCCGACTGGTCGACGGTCACCGCTCCGGAGAGCAGTTTTATGTCTGCCGGAATGATGTCACCGGGGCGCACGCGCACGATGTCGCCCGGGACCAGTTCGCGGGCCGGAATGACCTGCCAGACCGAAGCCCGCCGGACCCGCGCATTGACCTGCAACCGCTTTCGCAGGACAGCCACGACCCCCGCCGCCCGGTGTTCCTGCCAGAAACTCAAGGTGGCGTTGATGAGCAACAGGGCGCCCACCACGACGAGATCGGAGTATTTGCCGAGCACGGCGGACAGCACCATGATCAGTTCGAGCATCCACGCCGATATGCCCCAGAACTTGCCGAGAAATTTGCGGAGGGGGTGATCCTGTTTTTCGGCCACTTCATTGAAACCGTGCTTCTGCCGGCGGAGATTCACCTCTGCCAGCGTGAGTCCGGTTTCGGGATCGACCGGAAGGGACGCGAGAGGTTCAGGAGCCACCATAAGAGCTTGGATCAGCGAGCGGTGAATTCATCGGATTGCCGCCCTTCGAGGTGGAGAGTTGGGGCCAGAAACAGTGTTGAGAGTTAGGGGCATAAATCACCCGTTTGGTTTGTTGGCTGGCGGACTTTCGTTGGAGAGAGTTCCCATGAATTTGCCCCGAACAAATGTAGGCCGGACGGCCACCCAGGAATATGGGGTCTTTCCCGGTAAGAGCGGGATTCCCGGCGCGGCCCGATGCCTCGCAGGTGTCATCGGCATTGCCCACGGTTCGGCGCATTGCAATGGACACGGACCCGCTCCCAGGCATTTTGCCGGAAACGACGGCAAGTATTTCTCGAAGCATTCCCTCAAAAGCAGCGGCGCGGTTGGCGAACTCCAGATGATCTAAGTTACAAAAATGTTAGCCGATGTCGCTGGCTGACTCCCCGCCATGGTTTTCCTTCGGTAGATTCTCTGCTTGGATTGGCGTGCTGCATTTCCGGCAGCTTTTCCATGTTGGCAGGCAGGCCAGTATGGAGCAAAGGGCCTAATCGCGTTCCAAATATGACCAGAAAACCCCTCGCAACCACCCGCAAGAACTCATCATCTGGTTCCACATCGGGACGAAGTACTGGTCCGGGCAAACGCTGGATGATCATCGCGCTAGGAGGGGCGTTACTCGCCCTGGACTTCTATGCGGGGCCGGACATCCGGTTCCCGATCTTCTACGTTTTTCCGGTGATGCTGGCTGCCTGGCGTTTTGACTTTCGGACGGCAGCTAAACTGGCGGTAGCCATGACAGTGATGCGCTTCTTGTTCAATTGGGCGTGGGGTTTCCCGCAGGGTCTGGTTCCGATGGCCACCAATATTTTGATCCAACTCGTTTCATTGCTGATGGTGGCGTATCTGTCGGAAACAATCGCCGGACAGGATCGGGTGTTGCGCCAGAGAGTCCGGGAACTCGAAGGCTTGCTTCCACTGTGCCAGTCGTGCGACACGATTCGCACGGAGGCCGGACAATGGCAGAGCTTGGAGAGTTATGCGGCCACAGAGGCGAAGCCGCGCCCGCTATGCCCGACCTGTTCCGAGAAGGAAGCTCCATTCTAATCTAGCCGGAGCCGGAGACCAAATCGGAGTAGGAGTTTTTCGCCGGCAAAGGCCAAACGTCGCCATCGCCGCGTGGCGTGGCTGAAAATCGTCAGGCGAGCAGTTGCTTCATGTCTTCAAACGATGGCACTTTGCCAGCGACCTTAATCTGCCCGTCGACCACCAGCGCAGGCGTGCTCATCACCCCGAACGCCACGATCCGGTCAATTTCGGTGACTTTCTCAATCGCGTAACTCAAGCAAATGGCTTTCGCCGCATCTTCCGTCACGGCGGCGAGTTTCTGACATTTGGCACAGCCGGTGCCGAGGATCTGGAGCTTTTTCATCATGATGGTGGGCAAGATAGACGTTACAAAATGGCGTTGAAGAGGTAGCCGACGATGAGGATGCCGCCCGCGACCACGCCCACGAAGACCGCGATGAGCCGGGGTTTGAGGACCTTCCTCAGAATAATCATCTCGGGAAGCGAGAGCCCGATGACCGACATCATGAACGCGAGCACGGTGCCGAGGGCCGCCCCTTTGCCGAGCAGCGCCTGCACGATCGGAATGATCCCGGCGGCGTTGGAATACATCGGCACGCCAATCAGCACCGACAACGGCACCGACCACCAGGCCCCTTTGCCCATGATGGCCGCCATGGCATTGGTCGGCACAAAGCCGTGGATGCCTGCCCCGACGGCGATACCCAGGACGACATACAGCCAGACGCGGCCGACGATGTCGCGCACCGCTTCCCGACCGGCCGCCACGCGGGCGGCAAAGTCCAGCCGTTCATCTCCCAAACTATTTGGACCCGTCTTCGCGGCATACACCCAAGCTTCGACATGACGCTCCATTTTGAGACGCCCGATGGTCCAACCGGCCCCGATGGCGATAAACAGTCCGGTCCCGAGGTAGAGAGCGGCCACCTTCCAACCGAACAGGCCGAAGAGCAGCACCAGTGCGATTTCGTTGACCATGGGCGCGGAGATCAGGAACGAGAAGGTCACCCCCAGCGGCACACCTGCCGTCACAAAGCCAATGAACAGCGGCACCGCCGAGCATGAGCAGAACGGGGTCACGACGCCGAGCAAGGCGGCCAGCACGTTGCCGACGGATTCGCGTTTGCCCGCAAGAATGGCCCGGGTGCGCTCCGGGGTGAAATAGGAACGGACGATGCCAACGGCGAAGACCACCAGCACGAGCAGCAACAGAACCTTTGGTACCTCGAAAACAAAGAACTCGACGGCGTTCGCCAGACGGGTGTCAGCTTTAAGGCCGAAGGCGCGGTAGGTCAGCCAATGCGCGACTGGCGCGAGGAGCGAATAGGCGATCCACCAAACGGCGGCCAACGCCAGTCCGGTACCGGCGTATTGGATGGCGGCCGGAATCCCGCGTTTGATGGGCGGGAGTGTGCTCTTTGAGGCCGCCGCGGTGGGATTCATGGTAACGTAGCTGCAGGATTGGCCGGGAAAGACCGGCCGCCCGGCGGATGGCCAGCGAGCCTCAGCCAAAGATTCGGGCGTTGGCCGTGTGCTGCTTTTCAAGGCTTCCGCAAACGAGCGTGCACAGTTCAAAGATCGAGGGATCAGCCACAGCGTAAATGACCTCCAGGCCAACCTTGCGACGGCTGACCAAACCGGCGTTGGCCAACGTCTGCAGGTGACGGGAAATATTCGCCTGGGTGCTCCCGGTCTCGCCCACCACCCGATGCACGGGCTTTTCGCCGGTGAGCAGGCTTTGCAGAATCCGCAGCCGCATCGGTTCCCCCAAGACGGCAAAGCGGCGGGCAATCAAGTCCAGGGCATCATCAGAGAGCGGGCGGTGTCTTTTGGCCATGAGTCCAAGTAGACAATGGCTTGACACCTTGTCAAGTGTATGCGTGTGTGCTCATGTAGTAACACTAACCCATGAAAACCGAATCCTTCGTCTTCATCTTTGCCGGCACCATGATCCTGGTGAGCCTCGTCCTGGTTTACTTCTTCGGTCAGGGCTGGCTGTTCTTCACCGGTTTTATCGGCCTGAACCTCATTCAGTCTGCCCTTACCGGCTTTTGCCCGCCGACGCTGCTCTTGCGCAAGCTGGGCTGGGTGGATGCGGAAGGCGTCATCCACTGGGGCGGGCAGCAATCCAACAACAGGCGGCAGGAGTAATTGCTGCGGTAACCACCCCACCTGACACCGCCCTCCACTCGCATGTCTTCCAACACAATCCGCCCCGGATACCTGCGTCTCCTTGGGGCTGCCATCGCAATCGCCGGTTTTGCGGCTGGCTGCAGCCGTTCAACCTCCCCGCTTTCCACGGGCACTTCACCGTCGGTCACCGTGCAAACCGCCCCGGTCGAACCGTCCCCAACTGCGGAAACCCTGATCCTGACCGGCACCATCCGGCCTTATGACCGCGCGACGGTGAGTGCCAAGGTGATGGGTACCGTCACCCGGGCTACCCTGGCCTTAGGTCAAGCTGTGCGTTCAGGTGAAGCACTGGTCACGCTCACGGCACCTGAACTCGGGGCGCGGGTGGATGAGGCCCGGGTCGCACTCAGCCAGGCCACGCACGATCACGAACGCGAGGCGGCCTTGGCGGAAAAGGGAGTCTCGCCACCAGAGTCAGTGCGGTTGCTGGCGGATCGACAGAGCATGGCGGCTGCCGCCTTGGTCGAAGCTGACACCCAATCCGGATATACCCAGATCGTCGCTCCTTTCGACGGTGTGGTCACCGCGCAATTGATCTATGTCGGCGATCTAGCCATGCCCGGCACTCCCTTATTTACGATTGAGGGCAAAACGCATTTCCGGGTGGAGATTCAGGTACCCGAATCGCTCGCCACCCTTCCGCCCGGGACCAGGATACAGGTCGAGCTCGACCCGGCAGGCCCCACCCTTCAAGCGACGCTAACCGAGTTGTCTCCTTCCGCCGATCCCGTCGCCCGGTCCCGCCTGGCCAGGCTGGAGCTGCCATCTGACTTTTCCGGCAGTTCAGGTCAGTTTGTCCATGTACTGTGGCCGAAGGGTGCGCCATCCGTCCTGACACTGCCCGCGAACGCCCTCTCGGTGTTTGGCCAGATGGAGCGGGTGTGGGTCGTCAGCGACCGCCGGGCTCAGCTCAGGCTGGTCAAGACGGCCGCTCGGAATGATGGTCGCATCACCCTGTTGTCCGGAGTGGCCGCCGGGGAAACGGTGATTCTCGCGCCATCCGCCACCCTGCGCGATGGACAGCCGGTGGAGGCCTTGCCTTGAGCCAAGACTCCGAAAAACGGCGGGGTTTGGCCGGTCGGATCGCGGCGTATTTTGTCGATTCCAAGCTGACGCCCATTGCAATCATCGCATCGGTCCTGCTCGGCGGCTTCGCCATTCTTGAGCTGCCCCGCGAAGAGGAACCTCAGATAAAGGTGCCGATGGTGGATGTCTCCGTCACCATGCCGGGAGCGACACCGACCGAGGTGGAGAATCGTGTCACCCGGCCGATGGAAAAGCTGCTCTGGGAGGTGCCCGGGGTCGAATACCTCTATTCCACATCGAGCCCGGGCAATTCGCTGGTCATCGTCCGCTTCGTCGTCGGCACTGACATCGAGGCGGCCCTCGTCCGGCTCAACCAGAAGCTTCAGGCCAACTTTGACCGCATTCCCGCAGGCGTGAGCACCCCACTGGTCAAGCCCCGCACCATCGATGATGTGCCAATCCTGGCCCTCACTCTACACAGTCGGACCCAAGATCATCTCACGCTACGCCGCTTGGCGGTCCAGATGGAGGATGCGATCAAATCAGTTCCTCAGGTGGCTGAAACCACCGTGATCGGCGGCGAGCGCCGGACGATCCGGGTGCAGCTCGACCCCGCCGCCCTCACCGCTCGCAACCTGTCTATCACCGCCCTGATCCCACTCTTGCAGCAGGCGAATCATCCGCTGCTGGCCGGCTCCCGCGCTTTTGCCAACACCGAGGTCTTGCTGGAAGCCGGCTCATTCCTCCGTGACGCCAGGGATGTCGGGGCGGTAGTGGTCGGCGTCTTTGCGGACAAACCGGTCTACCTTCGCGATGTCGCCACGATCGCCGATACCGCAGCTGAACCGGCCGACTACGTGCTCCATGGCAGTCGCGACGGCGTGCTGGAAGCGGCGGTGACGCTCAGTGTGGCCAAGCGTCCCGGAGCCAATGCCATTGACGTGGTGAACCAGATTCTCGCGAAGGTTGATGCCCTCAGGGGAACGCTGCTGCCTGCCGATGTGGAGGTAACCGTCACCCGCGACTACGGCCACACCGCCTCGGAGAAGAGCAATGAGCTACTCCTGCACATGGGCATCGCCGTCTTTGGGGTGGCCCTGCTAATCCTGGTGTTTCTGGGCTGGCGGGAATCCCTGGTCGTTTTGCTCGCCATCCCGACGACGCTCGCACTGACCCTGCTGGTCTTTTACCTCTACGGCTACACGCTGAACCGGATCACGCTTTTCGCGTTGATCTTCTCCATCGGCATCCTGGTGGACGACGCGATTGTCGTGGTGGAAAACATCGTCCGCCATTTGCGACTGCCTGATGCCGGACAAAAGACGCTGGGGCAAATCGCCCTGGAAGCAGTCGATGAGGTGGGCAATCCCACTCTGCTCGCCACCTGGGCGGTGATTGCTGCCATTCTGCCCATGGCGTTTGTCGGCGGACTGATGGGGCCGTATATGCGTCCGATTCCAATCGGTTCGACCGCCGCCATGCTGTTCTCCGTCGCCATCGCCTTCACCATCACCCCTTGGGCGGCCGTCCGGGTCCTCAAACGGCGGGCGGTTTCACTCACAACAACAACCGGTGACCACGATCATGCACCCAGCGACTGGTCGACACGGCTGTACCATCGGGTGATGGGCCCGCTGCTCGACCACGCCCGCTGGCGCTGGGCCTTCCTGATCGGGATCGTCGCCCTGTTGCTGGCCTCCGTGGGACTGGTCCTGTTCGGTGCGGTGACCATCAAGATGCTTCCCTTCGACAACAAGTCGGAGTTTCAGCTCATCCTCAAGGCCCCGGAGGGCACGACACTGGAAACGACCACCCGCATCGCCCAGGAAATGGCCGGGGCCATCCGCGGCGAACCGGAGGTGCGGGACTACCAGATTTACGCCGGCACCGCGTCGCCGTTCAATTTCAACGGTTTGGTCCGGCATTACTTTCTGCGGCGCGGCCCCAACATCGCCGACATCCAGATCAACCTTGTGGGGAAGAATGAACGTTCCCTCCAGAGCCACGCCATCGCCGAACGGATCCGTCTCAAGGTGGCACCCATCGCCGCCCGACACGGGGCCACGGTGGCTGTTGCCGAAGTGCCGCCAGGGCCGCCGGTGCTGGAAACCATCGTCGCTGAAATCTACGGGCCGGATGAAACGCAACGGCTGGCGTTGGCCCGGGAGGTACGAGGCATCATGGAACGCACCCCGGGAGTGGTGGACGTCGACTGGTATGTCGAAGCGGACCAGCCCAAGATCCGGTATATCGTGGATCGCGAGAAGGCGGCCCGACATTGGGTGAGCGCCGGAGCCATCGCGCAAACACTCGCACTGGCAGCCCAGGGTCAGCCGATCGATCTGCTCCACCTTCCGGCCGAGCGCGAGGATTTGCCCATTGTGTTTGAACTGCCACCTGCCGCCCGCACCAATCCGGCTTCGCTCCTGGCCCTGCCCATCCAAGCCGATCTGCTCAATGGCGGGCCGACCGTTCCCCTTTCGGAATTGGTGACTGTCATCCAGGAAATCGGTCCGCGTTCCCTCTACCGGAAAAACCTCAAGCCGGTGACCTATGTGACGGCCGACGTTGCCGGCGCGATTGAGAGTCCGGCCTACGCCCTGTTCACCCTGCACCGGCAGATCATGCAGTTGGACGCCCGCCGCTTTGGGGGCACTGCGGCGGCTTTGCCCGTGTATCACCTTAATCTCCCGACCAACGATCTCGCTCCGGCAATGAAATGGGACGGTGAGTGGCATGTCACCCTAGAGGTGTTCCGGGATCTCGGACTGGCCTTTGCCGCCGTCCTGGTCCTGATTGCCA
>CAIQQB010000119.1 GCA_903873805.1 uncultured Opitutia bacterium
CGTGCCATGCGCCCGGAGCCACGTTTCCAAAACTGTTTGCTGTTCGGTCGTCACGCCCAACACCGGCGCAAATTTGCTCATCCCGCCAGCCTGAAGGCAAAAAACCGATATGTCTAGCTATATCGGCATCACAACACTAGGCTCCCCGGCCGAGGTTGCCATAGCAATTTGAAGACCAGCCGGGTTGGGAGGGAGATTTTACCCTTTCGTGAAGAAGGTGACACAGATGCGACGAAAATAGATGTTTACTCGCGGGCCGGCCTTGCCCAAAACCTCCCGTTCCTGCGGGGCAGTAGCTCAGTTGATAGAGCGCGTCGTTCGCAACGACGAGGTCGCCGGTTTGATCCCGGTCTGCTCCACCAGCCTTTTTCCGTCCGGCCGCACCGGCGCACCGCTACTCCACCAGCCGGGCAAAGACCATCTTGCCGCCGGCCGAAGGCAGCACGCTGTTGATCTCCACCACGACCCGCCGCCCGATGCTGGCGCGGCCGTTGTTGACCACCACCATCGAGCCGTCGTCGAGGTAGCCGACCGCCTGGTCGCCCTCCTTGCCGGGTTTGAGCAATTCCACCTCGATGTGCTCGCCCACCACCAGGTCGGGCCGCAGTGCCTGGGCCAGCGTGTGGAGGTTGAGCCAGGTGACGCCCTGAAATTCGGCCATCTTGGCGAGGTTGTAGTCAGTCGTGAGCAGCTTGGCCCGCATCGACCGGGCGAGAAACACCAGCTTGGAGTCCACATCGGACCGGTGTGCGACCTCGCTCTCATGGATGCGCAGGTCGAGATGCTTGATCTTCCGCAGTTCCCCCAGCACCTCGAGGCCCCGCCGGCCGCGCGCCTGCTTCTGCGGGTCGTTGGAATCCGCCACCGCATTCAGCTCCCGCAGCACGAAACGGGGAATGACCAGCGCCGCCCCGAGGAAGCCGGACTGGCAGACCCGGGCGATCCGCCCGTCGATCAGGGCGCTCGTGTCGACGACCACGACCGGCACCTCCACCTCGTGCGGCACGAAGCGCACATAGGGGATGACGAGGTTGAACTCATCCTTGCCGCGCAACGCCACCACGATGCAAAGATAGGGCACGATGATGAAGAGCGCCAGCCGCACGAGGTAGATCGTCGCCGGATCGCCCTGCTCCAGCAGCGGCGAGATGCCGACCAGGTAGGAAATCAGGGTGCCCACCGCGAGCCCGAAGCTGATCGCCGACAGGCCGCGAAGGGAAAAGCCCTTCAGCAGCAGGTCCACCAGCACCACCAGCACGCCGATGCTCAGCCCGACAAACAGCGCCAGCGTCCGGTGCCCGTCCCACTCCCGGATGCTGTAACACAGCAGCCAGCCGGCCGCCGCACAGATGGCGACAAAAACGATGCGGATGGGCAGCAGGGTCTTGTTCATGGACCGGGCCTCAGCGCAGGCAGAAGAACAACACCGCCGGCAGGGCCACCAGCACCGCCATGCACCCATACAAAATCCAGATGGCGCGCTCGGCCTTGGTCTTTTCTGCTTGGCTGGGTTCCATGTTTCCAGTGCATCGTCGGTGCTTGCCCATGACAATCCAATATTGGCTGGTGAAACAGGAGCCCGAAGCCTACGCGTGGTCCGACTTCCTCCGGGACGGACGCGCCGTGTGGGACGGAGTGCGCAACTATCAGGCCCGCAATTTTCTCCGCGCCATGCGCCGCGGCGACCGCGTGCTATTCTACGCCAGCGTCACCACCAAGGCCGTCCTCGGCATCGCCGAGGTGACGCGGGCCGCGTTTGCCGACCCGACCGCCGGGGCGGGCGAGGACTGGGTCGCGGTCGGGCTCCGGCCGGTGCTGACGCTGCCCCGGCCCGTCACCCTGGCGCAGATCAAGGCGGTGCCGGCGCTCGCCCAGCTGGGCTTGCTGCGCCAAAGCCGCCTGTCGGTGATGCCCCTGCAGCCGGCGGAGTTCGCCGCCATCTCAGTGCTGGGGGGCGCCTGAGGCCGGTGCCGCCGGAAACTCGGCCGGACGCTCGACCACAAAGCGAAAGCCGATGAAGCGGGCCCGGTCCGACTTGTCGCGGCGCTCGAGGGGCACCTTGGCCAGCGCGGAGGGGATGTCCTGGTAGCTGCCGCCGGCCACCTCCGCCTGCAGGCCGGCCTCGTCCGAGGCCAGCCACTCCGCCACGTTGCCAAGCAGGTCGTAATATCCCGCCGGATTGGGCGGAGCGTCACCCACCGGGTGGGTCATCTCGTGACTGTTGATGCTGCTCCAGGCTCCCGCCTGGCCGGTGGTGCCCAGCGCCGCGAGATATTCCGCTTCGGTCGGGAGCCGCACCGGGGTGGCCACCAGCCAGGACAGGTGCCGGCAGAAATCCTGCGCATCCCGCCAGTTCACCGAGTCGACCGGCAGCATCCGGCCGGGCGTGCGGCTTGGGTTCGCCCCCGTCACCATCGCATACAGATCCTGCGGCACCTCCGTCTTCAGCATCCGGAGGGTCGGGGTTCCGGGCAGCGGCAGCGAACCGTCGTAAACCCGCCGGAACACCTCCTCCAGATCGTTGCAGTGCGCCGCCAGATAACCCAGCTTCTCCTTGAGGGCGACGTCGAGCCGGGTGCTCTTCGGAAAGCTGGTGAACAGCTTCTCCATCGTCCGGGAGGACTCCGTGATCTTCTGAGCAGCCTCGGTCAGCTGCCGTTTGCGCAGCAATCCCGTGATCGATTGGTCCAGCCCGACAATCAGGTCCACCGCGATCACCGATGCGGCGGTCTGCCGCCTCGCCTCCAGGTCGTCCAGCCGGTCCGTGGAGTAAAAGCGGCTGCGCTTGAAGGTCGCGTTGAGCTGGTTCTGCAGGTTGCGCGCCTGCCCGTAGAGCGCCGCGGCATCGACGGACCGGCCCTGCGCGAGTTCCCGGTCGCCGTCCCCCGTCTTGGCCTTGATCTCCTCCGCCAGATCGCCGGCCCGGAGGGAATCAAGCTCATCCTTGATGCTTTCGAGGATGACGGTGTCGGCATAGACGGTCCGGTCATAGTCGTGGTTGAGCCGGACCTGAAGGTCGCGCGCCTTGATCAGGAGACTCATGGCCTCAGGGGGCCGCAGTTCCGCCGCCGCCTGATGCGCCGCCGTCAGGGTGGCCTGCAACTCCCGGTAGATCGGCTCCGCCTCGGCGGTCGCCAGCACCTGGACGAGGACGCTTTCGCGCACACTGTTTTTGTAGCGGAGGCTGGCGCCGCTGGAATTGATCTCGCGCTGCAGCCGCAGCGCCTCCCGGAGTTTCCCGGCCGCCGTCTGGGGGTCGTGGGCCGCGAGCGCATCCTGGCCCTCCTTCTGCAATTGCTCGACCTGGCCCATCCGGTCCCGCACCCGGATGCCCTCGAGCTCGCCCTCCAGCCGCTTCAGGCGGTCATTCTGCACATAGTCCGCGACCGGATCGAGCTGAAGCAGCTGCTTCTGCTTCGCGATCGCCTCGTTGAGCGCGGTCAGCGCCGCGGGGGTGATGCTGTCATCGGTGGCGCCGGCCCGGTAGGTGCGATCGAGGGTGTCGATTTCAGCCGTGAGCCGGGCCAGGGCCGGATCATTGGTCTTCAGCACGGTCACATTGCCGTCGATCCGCCTCGGCCCCAGCCGGGCCAGATACAGGTTCCCCGCCACGAGTGCCACCAGCCCCAGCGCGGCAAAAATCCAGCGGCGGAGGCCGATGAGGGTGGCGATAAAGTGCTGGAGACGCTGAAGCATATGAAAGGATGCGAATGGTGCGGAGATTGAAGAAAGGGGGGGACGGATAAAAAGCAATGCGTTCCGGCCCGAGCGATAACCTCGACAACGGGCCGGGATTGGAGTTTCAAAAAAGTGTGACCGACCAACTCGTCATCCTCGCCCCCGGCCTGCTCGGCGGTTCCGTGGCTCGCGCTGCCCGCGCGCGCGGCGCCGCGGGGCGCATCACGCTCTGGGCGCGGCGCCCCGAGGTGCGGGCCGCCCTCCGCGGCCAGCCCTGGTGCGACGACGTCGCCGAAACCCCCGAGGAGGCCGTCCGCACCGGCAGCCTGGTCGTGCTGGCGGCGCCGGTGGAGAAGATCGTGGACCTGGCCCGCCAGATCGCCCCCCACCTGCCGGCGGGCGCCATCGTCACGGACGTCGGCAGCGTGAAGGCCCGGCTGGTCCACGAATGCCACCGGGCCCGGCGGCCCGGCACCCATTTCGTCGGCGCCCATCCCATGGCCGGCAGCGAAAAGACCGGCTGGGAGAACGCCACCCCCACCCTGTTCGAAGGGCGCGTCTGCTTTGTCACCCCGCAGCCCGACGACGACCCGGCCGCGGTCGCCGCCGTACAGGATTTCTGGACCGGGCTGGGCGCCCGGGTGGTCACGCTCCCGGCCGCCGAGCACGACCGGATCGTCGCGCACATCAGCCATCTGCCCCAGGCGCTGGCCACCACCCTCGCCACGCTGCTGGCGGGCCGCGATCCCGCCTGGCGCGACCTCGCCGGCGGCGGCCTGCGCGACACCACCCGGATCGCAGGCAGCGACCCCGCGATGTGGACGGAGATTTTCCAACAGAACCGGGACGAGGTGCTCGCCGCCCTCCAAGCCTACGAGACCGAGCTGGCCGGCCTGCGCACCGCCATCGCCAACCGCGAATGGCCCGAGGTCCACGCCCGCCTTGAACACGGCCAAGGCTGGCGGGACGGGATGAAAATCTGAGGTGAGATTTGTCAATGGTTATCGCCTGTCGCGCATTTGGCCAACGGCCGAATCACATTCCGAAATAGCCCAATGAGCGCTATTCAACAACCCATGAGCAATTTTCCGCCGCTCCTGCCCATCCGGCCGTTCACCCGGCCCGCGCACGGCACCGTCACCCTGCCCGGCTCAAAGAGCATCACCAACCGCGCGCTCCTGCTCGCCGCGTTCTGCAACGGACCGGTCACGCTCACCGGCGCGCTCTTCAGCGAGGACACAGAGATCATGGCCGAGGCGCTCCGCCAGCTCGGCTTCGTGATCCAAGAGGACGCGGGGGCGAAGACGATTTGTGTCGGGGGCCGCGGCGGCGTCATTCCGGCGAAGTCGGCCTCGCTGCACGTCGGCCTCGCCGGCACCGCCGCACGTTTCCTGACCGCCCTTTGCGCCGCCGCCCAGGAGGGGGTCTTCCAGCTCGACGGTGTACCGCAGATGCGGAAGCGCCCGATGAAGGGCCTGATCGACGCCCTCCGCGCGCTCGGCGCCGACATCCGCTGCCCCGGAGCGGAAGGGTTCTTTCCGCTTGAAATCCACGCCCGCGGCCTGCGCGGCGGTCCGGTGGAAATCGACGCCAGCGAAAGCAGCCAGATGCTGTCGGCACTGCTGATGGTGGCGCCGTTCACCGCTAGCGGGGATATTCAGCCCATTCTCCAGAAGCCCGTACGCGAACCCTTCGTCGAAATGACCCGTAAGATGTTGGGGCGAGGAACGGCTCAGCGCCCTCAATTTGACTTGCTTCCTGACCGCACGGGTACAGCTCCGCCGCTGTTCCCGATCAAGCAAGGTGGACAGGAATATCCAATCGAACCTGACGCTACGGCCGCCAGTTACTTTGTCGCGCTTCCGGCAGTGACGGGCGGAAAGCTGGCCCTCCTTAATTTATCACTCCCGAGCGGAGGCACACTCCCAATGGACCTGCAGATGGATGGCTTCAAGTTCCTCGAGGTCATGAGCACCGTCGGTCTCACGCCCAATCCGTACTTTCGCCACGGTCGATTTGCCGGTATCGAGATTGCAGGCGTCTCCAACCTTTCCTGCCGGGGAATCAACAAAGACTTTACCGAATTCTCCGATACTTTTCTCACCCTCGCGGCGATCACGCCACTGCTGGAGGGGCCGACGACCATTACCGGCATCGCACACACGCGCAAACAGGAGACCGACCGCGTCGCGGGCATGGTGCGCGAGCTGCGCAAACTAGGCCAGGAGGTGCACGAACATGAAGACGGGGACGGTCTCACCATCACACCCAGCCGGACGGAAATGAAAAAACGCGCGGAACAGGGTCTCATCGAGATCGAAACCTACGGCGACCACCGCTTCGCCATGAGCTTTGCCATCCTCGGATGCCATGACCTGCGCGGCGACGGCTCGCCCTGGCTCGCCATCCGGAATCCCGCCTGCTGCGCGAAAACCTTTCCTAATTTTTTTGACGTGCTCGAGGAAGTCCGGAATGACTCCCATTCACCCCACCCATGAGCCCCACCTCCTTCATCCTCGTCGCCATCGACGGCGGGGCCGCCTCCGGCAAGTCGTCCACCGCCCGCGCCCTGAGCGAGCGCTTCCACCTGCTGCACGCCGACACCGGCTCCTATTACCGCGCCCTCTCCGCGCGGCTGCTGCACAGCGGCGTTTCCCCCGCGGCTCCCGCGGCCGTGCGGGCCGAGCTCACCGACCTCCACCTCGGCACCCATTGCTCCGGCCGCCACGCGCAGCTGACGATCGGCGGCGACCCCGTGCCGGAGGCGGACCTCCGCAGCGACGCCGTCAACGCCGCCGTCTCCCACTTCGCCGCCCTGCCCGAAGTGCGGGCCGCGCTGCTGCCCTACCAGCGCGGGCTGGCCGACCTCGCGCGCACCCACGGCTTCCAGGGGCTGGTAATGGAAGGCCGCGACATCGGCTCGGTCATCTTTCCCCACGCCGACCTGCGGATTTTCCTCCACGCGGACCCGGCTGAGCGCGCCCGGCGGCGCGCCCGCGAAGGCCAGCTCGACGCCGTGGCCGAGCGCGACCGGCTCGACTCCTCACGGGAAAACTCGCCAATGACGTGCCCGGCCGGCGCCGTCGCGATCGACACCTCGCATCTGGCGCTGCCCGCGGTGGTGGAGCGCATCGCCGCGCTCATCACCTCCCGGCTGCTCGGCGGATGAACCCGCCCGCCGCACCGGCCGGCATGGGGTTCGTCTACGGCCTCTGCCACCACGCCCTGGGCGCACTCCACGGGATGCTGTTCCCCGGCGAAATCACCGGGGTGGGCCACCTCCCCCGGCGCGGGCCGTTTCTCATCGCGGCGAACCACGCCAGTTTCCTCGATCCGCCGTTCATCGGCTGCCATGTGCCGCGGCAGATGGCGTTCTTCGCCCGCAAGTCGCTCTGGAAGGGCGGCGCGGCCAGCTGGTGGCTCGACACCGTCGGCTGCATCCCCGTGGACCGCGACGGCTCGGACGTCGCAGCGATCAAAAATGTGCTGCGCGCCCTGCAGGCCGGCCGGCCGCTGGTGCTGTTCCCCGAGGGGACCCGCTCGCCGGACGGCACCCTGCAGCCGCCCAAGGCCGGCGTCGGCCTGATCGCCTGCCGCGCGCAGGTGCCGGTGGTGCCCGCCCGGATCTTCAACTCCCATCTCGCGCTGGGCCGCAGCGGACCGCCGCGATTCGGCACGTCCGTCGCCATCGTCTACGGACCGCCGCTGGCTCCCGCCGATTTCGACGACCCCGCGGACGGCAAGGAGCGCTACGCCCGCGCCAGCGAACGGATCATGGCGGCGATCGCCGCGCTGCACCGGCCGGCCGGCCGCGTGCTCTGAGTGCGGCTCAGGGCGCGGGACGGACGGCGCGGCGCGGATACCCCACGGCGGCGATCACGCCGACCGCGAGCAGGACGAGCAGGAGATAACCCGCGCGCGTGCGGCGGGCGGGGCCGACCTCCAGCTGCAGGGCGAGCGGCGCGTTGCCGTCGACCTGCAGGCTGCGGGTGAAGGTGAGCACCCGGCCGTGCTCGGGCAGGGTGACATCGAGCGCACCGGGAGCCGGCTCGGCCGCCAGCTGTTGGTCCACCAGCCGGGCGGCGATGCCCCGCAGCGCCGCATTCTCCTCGGCCGAGTTGCCCATAAGCAGCTGGTCCAGCTGTTGCGGATCGAAGTTCTGCTGCCCCTTCAGGTAGGGGTTGAGGCTGGCCGCCTGGTCGAGCTGGTCGTTGCGCACGTTCACCTCTCCGCTGTTGTCGAGGTAGATGCGCTGGCGGCGCGTGTTGAGGCCGAGGACGGCCTGCTGGGTGCGGAGCATCCGGAGCTGCACCCGCGCGTCCTCGTTGGAGGCGGCGTCCAGGCCGTTGCTGTTGTAGGCGCGGACCAGCACCTCGCCGGCCTGCTGCTGGTTGCCCTTCTGGAGATACGAGCTGGCCTGCTGCAGGAGGCTCGTGGCGTTCTTCGCCTCGACCTCCTGGTTGGTCGTGACCAGCGACCGGTAGTCCTGGAGGGTGAATCCCCCGGACTCCGCCGCGCCGGCGGCGGGCTGGAGCCGCAGCCCGCCGGCGTATCCACCCAGCTCATACCCCGGCGGCAGCACCACCCGCCAGGCCACATTCTCCAGCGGCACGCGGCCCAGGGCCGGGCCGACGAGATCCACGGTGCCGCCCGGCCGGCCGGGCACGGTGTAGACCAGCCGCACGGTGGCCGTACGGTCGGTGCCGGTGTTGGGCGCAACATAAAACAGGTAGGCCGGACCCTCGCGCACGATGGAAACGCTCTCCCCGTTCACCAGCGCGTTGAACAGCCGCGCGCCCGCCGGCAGCCCGACCCGCAGCGTGGTCTTCTCCACCACCGCCACCGTCAGCTCCACCGCTGTCAGGAACGAGCCCCCGGGCGAAAACACCGTGGTCAGCCGCCCCGCCGTCACGCGCAGCTTCAGCGCATCGGCCACCTCGTGCCGCAGCACCGTCAGCGGCAGCGGCCCCTCCGGCTCGGCCACCTTGAACGCGAGCGCGGGCACGCTGCGGTCACCGCGGTCCTGCAAATTGGCGGGCACCGCGCTCCAGTCGGCGCGTTGCCAGCCGCGCGGCAGCCGCCCGGCCTCCAGCTCGATCCGGCCGCTCGCGCGCACCGCGACGAAATGCGTCACCTGCCGTACGCCCGGAAACACCGGGGTCAGCACGGTCTCGCGGCCCTGCGCATCCGCCGGCTGGCCCTGAAACTCGATCTGCACGTCCGTCTCGCCGGCGATGCCGCGCTGGAAATGCAGCTCCCAGGCGTCCGGCTCGCCCGCCACGCGGACAAAATCGCTAACGGCCGAGCCGGTGGCGTGGACGGTGCGCACCTGGTCGTCACCCAGGCCGGGCAGGCGCACGCGGAGCTGCTTGACCGCGGCGTTTTCCACCCGGTAGCGCAGCGCGAGCCGCGTGAGGGTCTGGCCCTCGCGCACGGTGACCTCCTGCAGCGCCTGGACCGTAACCCATGGCTCCAGGGCCTCCAGGCCGACGGCGAGCGACCAGTCGGCCTGCAGCAGACGGAAGGCGAGCGAGCCGGGCCGCGCATCACCCGCGGCGCGCGGATCGAGCTGGGAGACATTGGTGCGGTCCGCGGCCCGCAGGCGCAGCCCCGGTTCCGGCACGAGCACCAGCTCGCCGGTCTGGCGGGTGGCCTCGCGCAGGAGGAGGCGGGGCACCGACCACGCGGCCTGCGGGGCGGGCGCGGGTCCCGCCAGGGTGAGGGCGAACGCCTGGTCACCGATCGTGCGGCCGTTGAGGTGGAGGGCAACCACCCGCTGGCCGTCCTCCGTGGCCTCGGTCCAGTGGCTCAGCGCCGGTCCGCTCAACGCCTCGACCCCGAGGCCCTCGGGCAGCACAAAGCTCAGTTTGAACAGTCCCACGCGCGTGATGGCCACGTTGAGGTCCACCGCCAAGACGAGCCGGTCGTCGCCCAATGACAGCACCTGTTTCGTCGCCACCCGAACCTCCGGGGCGACCGGAACGGCCTTCAGATCCACCTCGCCGCCCGCCTGACCGTAGCGGAAGACCGCCGCGAGCACCGCCAACGGCTGGCCGTCCTTGGTGTGCGGCAGCAGGTCGGCGGCGAAATCCCCGGTGTTGACCGGCGACAGGCCCCGGGCCGTCACCCCCTCGGGCTGGGCGTCCCCGCCAAAGGCCAGTGCAATCATCCCGCCCTCATTCGCCGCCCCGGTCACCCGCAGGGGCCGGAGCGCCAGGTCCACCGGCAGCGCCGCGGTCCCGAGCTGCGTCTCAATGTCGAAGCGGAAGCCGGCCGTCTGCGCCGGCGCCACCGCGACATGCAGCCGGTGCGCCACCGGGTCGAACCGCCATTCGCCGATGGGGCCGTTGCCCACTGCGCCGACGGTGAAACCCGCCGGCACATCGAGGTCCAACTCGGCCACGCGGCCCTGCATCGGCTGCACGGTCACGCGGGTGAAGCCGTTCACCACCCCCGGTCCGGGCAGGAAAAGGTTCGCCGCCTCCGCGGAGAACTGGGTCTTCTCCGCCGCAATGTCGCGCCGTTTCGGCTGCAGGCTGATGACCGGCGCCCCGGCCGGTCCGAGCACCAGGGTCGCCCCGCTGCGGTCTGCAGGCAGATCCGGCCGCGGCAGCACGCGCACCGCCATCGGCGAAGTGAACTCCCACCCGCCCTGGTCGAGCTCCACCGTGACCCGCTGCATCGCCGCCGGACCGGTCGGCAGCGGCAGGCCCGCCGTCAGGCTGGCCACCGGCATTTCAAATTTCGCCCGGGCGGTGAACGTGCCGTCCTTTTCCGGCGCGACCAGATAAACCGTGCGGCCGTCGCGCTCCACCTTCGAGACGCGGAGGCCCTCCCCCTGGAATCCGGTCAGCACCGCCGGCGGATTCAGCAGCAGGAAGCTGTCCCCCGGGCCGCCGCGGACCGTCAGCTCAACCTCCGCAAACAGGCGGTCGTCGTGGATCTGCCAGGTCTGCACCAGCGACTGCGCCGCCTTCACCCCTTCGGCCAGCACCGGGTCCGACCCGGCGCGCGCCACCGGCGCCGTGCCCGGCGCGAAGCCGAGGCCGACCGCGAGCATGAGCGCCGACACCACGGTCGCCACCCCGGCGCCGCCTGCTTCCGGCCCGCCAGACCCGCGGCGGCGCCAGTAACCGAACGCCCGGACGCAGCCGGCGAACAGCAGCCCCAGCCCGGCGGCGGCCGCCGTCCAGAAAAAGAGGATGGCGCCGCCCTTCTGCGCGAGCAGGCCGAGACTAAGCAGGCCGGCCCCCGCGGCGGGCAGCAGAAGCGGCCGGCCGGAACCGAACGCACTCCGCAGCAGCGCTCCGCCCAGCAGAACGGCGCCGGCCAGCGCCGCCGCCACGCCCCACCAGGAGACCATCGCGTGCCACCAGACCATATTGTCCACCTGGATCGTGACCGGCTCGCCCGCCGGCACCACCGACGTGGAGAACGCCAGTTCCTGCAGGTTGACGCGGCGCTGCACCTGGGCCTGACCGGCCAGCAATGCCGCCAGCCACACCGCGAGAATGCCGCAGACCAGCCCGGCCGACAGCCGCAAGCCGTCCTCCGCGCGCAGGAGCAGGCCGGCCAGCAACGCCGCCAGCAGCCATGCAGCCACCGCCCAGCCATCGCGCCCCGAAAGCCATTCAAAGCCGCTCTGGGTCAGCGCCGGGGCTGTCAGCACCGCGCTGCCGCCGCGCGGCACCAGGAGCCAGCCCGGGTCGCTGTGCAGTGTCCAGTCGCTGATGACCAGCGGAACCTGCAGGACGGGCGCCTGCAGGCTGAGGTGGCCGCCTCCGTCGGCCTCGGCCTGACCCAGGCGGAGATCCACCTGCACGGGCTCGTTGGGATTGAGCCGGGCGGCGAGCGGAATCAGCGTTTGGCCGCCGTCGGCCCGGGCGTTGACGGTCTCGCCGTCCACCCGCGCCTCCCACAGTTTCACGCCCGTGGGCAGGGCCAGGCGGAGCGCCTGGCGGCCGCGGGTCTTGACGAAGAATTGCGCCGAGGTCACGACCTGGCCGTCGCGGGAGATCTGGCTGGAGAGCTTCGCGAAATCCACGACCTGGTCCACCGTCTCGGCCTGCTGATACCAGTTCACTTTCATCTCCAGCGCAAAGGGCCGGCCGGTGTACTGGTAGGCCGCGAGCGAGGGCGCGGTGGTGAGCAGGCGGAACTCCGTCGGCAGCTCGAGCGGCTCGAGCTTCAGCAGCCCTTCGGCCCGGGCGATCTGGTAGTTGACCAGCAGCGGGCTGACCACCTGGACAAAGCCGCGTTCGCCCTGGACTCCGACCGGGCGGACCTCGCCGGGCCGGATGGTGCCCCCGACCGCGGGCATCGGTTCCTCGAACGTGACGAGGAGCGTCGCCGCCCCGAGCACGGGCTGATGCAGGGTCACGACAATCTCGTTGCCCTCCCGCCGCCAGTCGCGCTGCACGTTCTGGCCCGTCACGTCGATGTTGCCCGCGCCCGCCGGCACCTCGATGCGCCACTCGCTGGCCGGCGCCCCGATGACAAAATAATTGAACAGCACGCTGCCATAAACAACGCCCTCCTTCAGCGAATACAGGTGGAACACATCCGCCTGCACGCTCTGCCCCCGCGCCTCGACCCGCAGCGCCACCGCCCAGTCCGCATCGCGCAGCCGCCACGCCTGCTGCAGGCCCGGGGTCTGCTTGGGAAAGTAGCTCAGCGGCACCTCGACCAGGTTCCGCACGTCGGCGGCCGCCGGTACGCCCGTCAGCGCCGGCACGATCCGGAAACCGGGGGTGGAGACGACCCCGACATGCCCGCGCACGGATTTGGCGCCGGGAAAGACCAACGGGGGCAGCCGCCAGTCGCCCGCCGCCGCCGCCTGGTTCTTCTCCAACCGGAGCTGCAGCAGCACCCGGCCTTGCACGGCCTGGCCAAAGACAATCTTGAGCGCCCGCCGGCCGTCCTTCACCTGGGTTTCGGCGGCGGAATCCGCCACCCCGCTGCCCGCGACGGTGACGACCGCGTAGTCCTCGGGGATCTCCAGCGTCCAGTCGTGCAGCGGCGCCTCGCGCACGTCGAGCTCCACGTCGGCCTCGATCACGCGGTCGGTCTCGCCCAGCGTGTAGGTGACGATCTGCGCGACACCAACCTCCGGCAGGATCTGGCTGGCCGCCACTTCGTAGTGGTAGCTGGCCGACGGGAAACGGTAAACAAAGACCTGCCGCGCGCCATCCTCGACCGGCGCCCCGGGAAACTGTTCCGGCGCGAGCTGCATCATGCCCTCGGTGCCCGCCAGCTCCAGCCGGACGGCGCCGGTGTTCGCCACGCGGACGTAGCCCGAATGCCGCACCGCCCCCTCGGGCGTCAGCCGCAGCGGAGTCGCCTGGACGGGAAAGTTGCCGAGCTCCGCCTGGCTCCGCACCACCAGGGCGCCCTCGCCCTCGATCGGCCGGCTGAGCCGCACGACCAGAAGGCGGCTCTGGTCGCCGGGCAGCACGCTCCACCCGGTGACGGTCGCACCCTCGACACCGATGATCTCGCCCGGTCCGTCGAGGGCCAGACGCACCTCCGGCAGCTTGCCCTGCAGGATGCGAAACGTGAGCAGCGACGCCTGCCGCAGCAGGCCGGCCCCCACCCGGACATCGGTCTGCTCAAAGCTCGTAAAGAACAGGGTCCCCTCCGCCGCCTTGCGCGTGTGTTTCCAGGCCACCGTGGCGTGGCCGTCGCCCGGGAGGAAACCCTGCCAGCCCGCCGCCACCGCCCCCGGCACCACCGAGGCGGTCGCGTTGAACTCCACCCCGTCGCCGCCAAACCCATCCAGCAGCATGGGCACCACCGCCCCCGCCGGCATCTGAAAATCCAGGATGCGCCAGTCGCCGTTTTCCTGCACGCCGGCGGCAAACGCCACGTCGACGGGCACCACCCCCGCCCGGTCAAAGACCAGATCGTAGGCCAGGTTGCCGCCGTCACGCACCAGCTCGGCATGCCAGCCGTCGCCCGCCGCCTGGTCGCTGAGCGCCGCCCGGCCCGTGAGCAGCCGCAGCCGCGCGCCCGCCTGCTGCACGCCAACCTGACCGCGCAGCCGGAAGTCCACGCTGCCGCTCGCCTCGTCCACTTTGCCAGCCAGCTGCGCCCCCCTGAGTTCGGCTTCGGCCGCCGCGGCCCCGCGACGGGCCAGCGCCACCTCCACGCGGCTCTCGCCGGTGGCGTAATATTGCAGCGCGGTCGCCTCGCCACCCAGCGGCAGCATCCCGCCGGCCTGCGTCACCTTCGCGTCCATCGATGCATCGGCCTGCAAGGTGAGCTTCGACGCAAAGCCCACGGCGTCGCCCGGCGCCAGCAGCAGCACGGCGAACCGGCCCGGTACGACGGGCTTCGCGAGCCGGGTGCGCACCGTGAACAGCAGCTCGACCGGACCGCCGCCGGATGGCGGATTCACGGGCCGCAGGTCCAGAAACTGGCGGCCGTTTGCGGCGCGCCGCACCGACCAGTCGCGCAAGCCGGGACCCGTCACGTCCGCCACTTCGCCGTCGCCGACCAGGCCGAGGGAAAATGTTTCCGGCCGGCCCTGCACCACATGCAGAGTCAGCTTCAGCTCGCCCGTCACCTCGTCCGCCCCGAGGTGCACCACCGTGTCCACCGTCGCGGAAAAAAACACCGGCACGGGGGCCGGCGTGCCCTGGGCGGTCACGGTGATGCGTCCGCCCTCGGGCGTGAGCGTGCTCGTGACCGAGGCCCGGTCCGCCGCCGGCGCCGCCGCCGCACCGAACGCGACCGTCACACCCGCGAGCAGCGTCAGCGCGGATGCCAGCAGGCCGCGCCAGTGGCGGACACCCGTGGGTCGACCGCTGATAACTGTAGGCGGGGTGGCCTCACCCCGCTTGGATCCGACGCGGGGTGAGGGCACCCCGCCCACATTTTGGTCGTGCCGGTCAGCCCGGCGCTCACACGCAGGGCTACGGGACGGAAGGCTCCCGGTATCAGGGTAATTCGGAGCGGGGTTCGGATTTTTCATGGGAAATGGAGATCGAATCTTTCGCCCCTCAATCTAGCCGGATGGATGGCGCGGGTTGTCATGGCGGGGTAAAAGGGTTGTCAGAAAATTGTCAGCCGGCGCTCATTCGCCGGTCATCCGGCGCAGCTGGCCATACATCGTGACGAGGTCCCGCACGCGCGGCTCCTGCGCGTAACGCCCGCGCAGCGCGTTGACCGTCGGGGCCAGCTCGCCGAGCTGGAACAGCCCGCTCACCGCGCCGCCGTGCAGCTTTTCCGCCAGCAGCGCCGCCGTGCCGGCCAGCTGCATGGTCGGCGTCGCCCGGTCGAACGCCGGGGCCTGCGGGTCGTGGATCATCGTCCAGGTGCGCTCGACCATGCCGCCCGTTGCGGTTTCGCGGAACCGCACCGAGACGTCGCCCAACTCGCCGGCGCCCTGCGGCAGCACCTCCACCTGGTAAAGCGCGACCGCGGCCTCCTCCGCCGCCAGCTGCGCCGCCGTGACCTGGTCGTTGTGAAAATCCTCCGTCTTGAGCCGGTTCTGCTCGAAGCCGATCAGCCGGTAGCTCGCCACCCGCGCCGGATTGAAACGCACCTGGACCTTCACGTTTTCCGCCGCCGGCCGGAAGGCGCCGGCGAGCTGCCGCGCAAAGCCCGCGTCGGCATCCTCCGGCCGGCTGAGCAGGTAGTAGCGACCGTCGCCCTTCCGCGTCAACGCCTCAAGGATGTCGTCGTTGAGTCCGTCCGCCACCACCCCGCAGGCGTCGAAGGTGATGCCCTGCTGGCGCAGCGCCGTGATCTGGCCGGCGAGGTGGTCGGCGTTGGCGTCGCCCAGATTTGCCGCGCCATCGGTCAGCAACACAATGCGGTTTTGCGCGCCGGGTACCTGCTGGCGCTGCGCCATCTCGCCGGCGAGCTTGAGCGCCTCCTCGAGATTGGTGCCGCCTTCGAAGGGGAGATGGGCCGTCAGGGTTACCAGCTGCCCGGCCTGGCTGCCCGGCAGCTGCTGCGCGAGCAGGCGTGGCTGGCGGGCGAAGCCGATGAGCGTGACGACGTCGTTGGGCCCGAGCAGCGAGGCCAGCGCCGCCATCGCCGCGCGGACGGTCGCCGCGCGGTCCTCGCGCTCCATCGAGCCGGAGGTGTCGAGCAGGACCGTGAGGCGCAGCGGCTGGCCCGCGTCGCGGCCCATGGTGGGCACGCGCAGGGCGATACGGACGAGATTGCGTTGCTGCAGCACCGGGTGGGCCGACTGCTCGATGCGGCAGGCCACCGGCTCGCCCGCCACCGGCGAAGGGTCGCCGTAGTCGAACGCGTTGTAAAACTCCTCGGGCCGGATGCTGGCGGGATCGGGCTGCTGTCCCTTGGCCAGCGCCGCCTGCGCGAGCTTGAACGACACATCGCTGACGTGGAGGGAAAACGTGGAGACCGGCTCGGAGACGGTTTTGACCTCGGCATCGGCGATTTCCGCCAGCGCCTTCTTCCGCGCCTCAACTGCCGGATCGATTTTGGGCTTGGCGGCGGGCAGGTCGGCGGCCTGGGTCCCAGCTTCACGGCCAGCCGGACTTAGAATTATTTTGTCAGACTGAGAATCGTCCACCTCGTAACCGATCTGTCTGGCAATGATTGCGAGCATCCGAGACAGCGAAAGATTGCGCAACGATACGGAAACTGTCGGACTCTTGGCGCCGGGAGCATTGAGTATGAGGTTAATGCCTTTGATGGCATCGCTGCTTTTGTCATTCTGCTCAGCGAGCCGGGAAACGGTGGCGATGACCGTATCAAGAGTGGCGTTTCTAAGCTGGAGTTCCGGAATGATGATCTCACTCATCTTGCGAGCCATGACAGAATCATGGGCGGTCTGAGCGGGAGAGGCTGAGCCCGGAAGACGTTGGATTTCCTGGCTCACCACCCGATCTCCGGTCGGCACAGCGGCGGGTGTCGCGAACGGATCGGCGGTCGGCGCCGACGTCGGCAGGAGTCTCACCTGCTCACCGGTATTGCTGCCGCCGGCCGAAAGCGAGAAGGCCGAATGAAGGCTGCTCCAGTTCGGTGAGCTGGCGACGGGAGCAGCAATCTGGCCGCCCGCAGTGGAATCCTGAGTGATCTGATTGTTCTCGGACGCAGTTGGCAGCGGCGGCCCACGGTCAAATAATCTCAGCGCCTGCGGCACCACGGGCTCGGCTGGAGCGGGCGCAGCTCCGTTGGCCGAGATGCTGGGGCCGCCGTATTCAACTAAGCCTTCAAACTGCGTCACCGTTGGTGTGAGATCCGGTGAAATGCTGAAGTCATACTCCCCCACCCTGGGGGCCGACTTGTCCTGCGCCGTAACACCCGCGCGCCTCCCCGCAATGTCGTGATTCTTCCAGTCTGTTCCGAGCACCGGCGCCACGCCTGAGCCGCGAAGATTCATCTCTGCATAGATTTGGACTGAATTGTCGGTCAGCCCGATGTCGCCCAAAAGCCGGCCAACTTCGCGCGTACGGGCATTACTGGTAAATGCATCAACGGTTGAGCCTAATCCGAGCGAATCTGTCGTGCGCTTCGCTCCATCCAAGATCACGTCACCAAGAGTATTGTCGCTACTCACTTGAAGCGTGCCGGCATTGATGACTGTGCCACCGGTGTAGGAGTTGTTCCCCGTTAGATATAAAACGCTGTCGTCGGTTTTTACCAGGCCACCACTGCCAACGATATTTCCGCTCGCGGTCAGAGTGTCTTGAGCTAGGACCTCGCGGTCCGTGGCGGTTCCGCTGGCAACCATGGAATTGGAGCGGGAATCACCCGTGAAGTTATTGTATTGGTTGAGGTTCATACTTCCGACCATATATGTCCCTCCGTTGACGACCGTGCCACCGGTGTAGGTGTTGGTTCCCGAGAGACTCACATTGCCAGAGCCAGTTTTCACCAGGCTGCCAACAATGATGCTCCCTCCATTGCTAACAACCAACTTACCTGTTCCGCCAGTGAGCGGTGCCAGGCCGTTGTTCGACCGTAGGACTCCAAGGTTGACGCTGCTTCCAGACCCCAAAACAAGATTTCCCCCGTTCAGCACATAGGCCTCATGGCCCGCTTGCTGGCCATGATTGGCCGACGATCCGGAACTGTCGGTGTCGGAGAAAACCAAGCCTCCGCTACTCACGCCGGTGTAGGTGGAAGCAGCCGTCAGCCCCCGGGCTTTGAAGCTCTCACCCGACGTCAAGCTCCCATTGACAAAGGCCAGATTGCCACCGCCGGACCCGCTTCCGCTCATCACTACGCCGCCGGTAAACGTATTGTCGCTCGAAAGACCCCATTGACCGGTGCCGGCCTTGGTGTTGGACGCTGGACTGGTGAATTCACCCCCGATCATCGACGGGGTGACGCCTGCAACAGCTGGTGCCACACCGTTGCGCACAAAGTTATGCTGATCGATCGCACCCGTGCCGGAGGCGTCGAGGATGCCACCGCGGCTGCCAAGGGTGAAAAGCCGGTCGCTGGTCGGGGCTTTGCCGGTGTATTCCAAAGTGCCGTTGTCGATCACGAGCGCGGTCGCAGCGGTGGTGCTCGAAACCGCGCCCGGGACTCCGGTCCGGTTTTGAATCACGGGGCCGTCGGCTTTGGGTTTCGGGACGCTCCAATCATCGGCGACTCTCTGAATCATTTCAGAGACGACCTCATCGTGACTCGGACTGCCCGCAGCGGCAGCCTGTTGGCGGGACCGGTTGAGTGCATCCAGCTTTTTCTGATCGGCACCGGTGGCTGCGGAACCGATAACTACGGCCGCAGTCACCGCCGAGCTGTCAAGAGCCAGTGTAGATTGGGGCTCCGGCCGGCTGGGGCGGAGGGCGTAGTTGAACGTAACCGATGAAGCAGGCGACACTCCGGCCGAGTCTGCTTCCCCCGTGGCGGTTTCCTGCCGCTTAAGCTGCTGCCCGATCTGCGCGAGGGCGCTCTGCATGTTGGTGGCTTCCTGGTTCGCCGAAACGCGACCAGTGCCGTTGATCACAATCCCCGCCGTGGCATCCGGCGCGTTGCTCGCCGCCCCGCCAAACTGGCCGCGACCCTGGTCCGCCTGAACACCCCCACTGCCGCCGCGACGACCCCCGCCACCGCCGCCACTTCTGCCCCCACCCGCCTGGCCGCCCGCAGGGAGCCCCGGCCGGGCAAAAGGACTTTGGGTCTGCAAGGAATCCAGCTCTGCTCCGGCGTATTCGTTGCCGGCATTGGGCGTCGATAGCCCCTGTTCCACCGTCACCGTACCCGCACTGATTGCCACCGGCTTCCCCGCCTCGACATTCTGCTGCTCAAGCTCGCGCTGCCGGGCCGACCGGAGCGCGGAACTTCTGACAGTACCGACCGTCGGAATGATGATCGACGAAATCCCCAAAACCACCAGACACGCCGCCGCATAAAAGACCACGCGGTGCCAGACCGGACGCTTCCGGCGTACCTGGGCCGCCGGCAGCACGACGGGCTCGGCCACCGCCGCGGCCGGCGCGCCCGCCACTCCGATCGCCGCCAGCAGTTTCTGCCGCCGCTCGGGCGAAAGCTGCAGCGGCTCCCGGTCCGCCTTCGCAGCCTCGCCGAGCAGGCCGTGCACGGCCTCGAGCCGCCGCTTGAAGATGGCGAGCTCCGGCTTTTCGGCCGCCAACCGCTCCAGCTCCGCCACTTCAAAGGCCGACGCCTCCCCGAGCACCCACGCCACCACACGGGCCTCGAGTCCGGGCTCGATCCAGCTTTCCAAATGCGGGTTTTGCGGATCGTCACTCATGGGCGGTCCCTCCGCAGGTGGGGCGAGGCGATGGATCGGGTCGCGACGCCCTTGTCGCGGTTACCTTGTCCCAAACCGACGCGACGGGGGCGTCGCGTCTCCATTTTGGTCAAGCCGCTCGACTGAAATTCATCAGCTGGGTTGATCGTGTTGAAAATATTCATGATTGGTCCTCCTAGTTTTCAGCCGCCGCTACCCTCGACGCCCACGCGGCGCAAACCGTCCGCAAGCCCCTTGAGCACATGATGGAGCCGGTAACCGACATTGCCCACGCTGAGGCCGGTCATCGCGCTGATCTCCTGATATTTCAAATCCGCCTGGTATTTCAGCAGCACGAGCTGGCGGTCCTCCGGCGGCAGCTCGGCCAGCAGCATCCGCACGAGGCCGACGGCCTCCATCCGCCCGAGCGTCTCGGGCGGCGGCTGGTCGGCGACCGCGCCGCCCTCGCCTTCCAGCGGGGCCTCGCGCCGGTGATCGCGCAGGTGGTTGATCGCGAGGTTGCGCAGGCTCTGGTACAACCAGGCGCGCGGGTTTTCCACCTGATCCCACACTTGGTGCAGCCGCAGAAACGCCTCCTGTACGAGCTCCTCGGCCACCACCCGCCGGCCCACCAGCCCCAGGGCAAACCGGAGTAACGCGCTCTCCTCGGCCTCAAACAACGCGGCGAGCGTTGGCGTCGGAGTGGGGCTATTCATCGTCAGCGCAATGGGAACCACAGTCTTCCCTGCCTCAGCAGGCTGGGCCGGGACTCGCGGGAAGGCAAGGGGTTCCATGGTGGTGGGGCGGGCGCGGGCGCATTACTTCTCTCCTTATGACACCCGACCCGCCAAAGCCTTAGACGATTCTTTGATAACGAAGGTTGCCCCCGCACGGGACGCACCCCACCACCTTCCGATTCGAGCCGGTCGAAAGATTCCCAAACCTCCAAATTCGAGAAATGGTCCCACGAACACGTCAACCAATAGTTGACATGTGAGTGACATGGCGGATTGGGGAAAAGCGGGAGCGAGCCCGGCGAACTGATCCGACTTAGAGTCCGAAAAGTTGCTGAAGCACGACCGCCAGATCTTTGCCGGGCACGGCCCGGCCGTCCCGCCGGATCACAATGGACTTGCAGGGGCAGGACGCCAAAAGGGCGTCGTCGGACTCGACTATCCGCACTTCGTTCCGGGTGTAGCCGGCCATGTCGGCGGCCGCCAACGGCGTCCAGCAGAATGGCAGCCCGGTCCAGTTGCAGGCGATTTCCCAACCGGCCACCGGAGTGATGGGAATGGTGGTGAGCAGCGACGGATAACGGCGGGGGAAGTCGGGCACCGCGGCGGTGGCAATGCGCAGGCGCACGGCGGGACGGAGCTGCGCAAAATAATCCTTAAAATCATCCACCCGGTGGGCCCGGAATGCGCCCAGAAATTCCAGCGGATCAAAGCCCATCAGATTCAGCCCGTTCCAGAGGCCGTGGTCATTGGCGCTGCCGAACTTCTGCGCGTCGTACCAGGGCGCAAATGCATCGGTCACGCGCAGGCCGATCTCGAAATGGAGGTGCGCCCGTTCCTTCGGAATGCCGTCGCCGCCCTCGCTCCGGCCCATGACCGCGATGATTTGCCCGTGCACCACCGGCATGCCGGGTTTCAGGCCGGTCGCCACCGCTTGAAGATGGGCATAGAGCGAGTAAACCGCCGGACTCGCGGCCGGATGTTCCAGCACGACATAGCGGCCGTAATTGCTGTCCGCGGCGCGATCGTTGACGTAGCGGACCACGCCATCCATGAAGGCGAAAATTTTGTCCGCGGGCTCGCCCGCCGCGTCGCGGGTGACCGGCTTGAGGTCAATTCCCTCGTGAAACTGTTTGCCGTCCTCGCGCACGCAGCCGAAGCCGCCCGAGGCGGGATCGCCGGAGGCGGTCGCCTGAAGATAATCGGCCGACGATCGGCCCAGCAGCCAGGCCGGGTTGGGTGTGGGCCAGTCAAGTTGGAGCCGGCCCGCCGCCCCCGCCAGCCCGGCGAGGAGGACAAAAGCCCACCCGCCTGCCAGTCGCCGCCTCATCCTTTCTTCAGTTCCTTGTCAATCGACTCGCAAGTCTTATTGATGTTTTTCACCAGCTCAGCGAGACCGGAGTCCGCCAGCTCGACATACATTGCGATGCTGCCATTGCCGATCGGGCCGGTGACCTTCAGCACGCCCACCGCGTCCCCGTTGATCCGCAGGACCAGCCGCCGGCCAATGTTCTGGGTGGTGATCTGATACAGGGCCCGCGCGGCGTCGCTCCGGAGATGGAACACCAGGTAGAGCGCATCACCCGTTTTCCCGATGTTCACCGCCCCGATGTCGGTTTCCATCAGCACCGGATCCGTGCCAGTCGCCACCCGCAGGCCGCTGAGCGGCAGGGGTTCCGCGGCATTCGGGTCGCCATTGGGCGTTTCCAAATAGAACCGGCACAATACCGGGTTGTAATCCAGTTTCTTCGAGGAGGTGCCGATCGTGTTGCAGGCGGCGAGGACCAGCAAAGTGAGGAGTCCAAGCAGGGGAAAAATAAATTTTTGGATACGGTTCATGATGGGGAGTCGGAATTGCCCGCCGGAACAATCGCCGGCGAAGAATGGCCCCCCAGCTTCGGCGGTTTCGCGGAAGAATGCAAGGGCTGTCGGCGAAGTGGCCGGATCCCATCGCTAGCTCCAGCACCGCATCCCCCGCGCCATTCCGTACCGACGCCCTCCCTGCGGGTGTGCCAATCGGGGGGGGACCGCCCCGGGTGGTCTCAGCCCGGTTCGCCGGAACCACGGCCCGCTGCCGGCGAAGTGAACACACCCAGCAGTTCCACCCCGACGGCATCCGCCAGCAGGCGTCCGCGCGGGGTCAGTTGGAGAATTCCGCCCGATTCCTCCGCTAGCTCCCCGTCGACCAGCCGTTCGACCGCCGCCTGCACCGCCGGCCAGGGCGCCCCGGGAAAACGCCGGCGGACGTCCGGCAGGTCGACCCCGGCGTTCATCCGGAGGCCGAACACGAGGGCGTCCTCGACCAGAAGTGCGGGTGTGAGCGCCACCCGCTCCTCCCCCATCCGCTCACCCTGCGCCACCCCGGCCAGCCACCGGTCGAGGTCGGACGGATTCTGTCCGCGCCAGCCCGCGTGCTGCGACGCCGCGGAGGGTCCGAGCCCGATCCACTCGTGCATCCGCCAAGTGTCGAGGTTGTGGCGGCAGGCGTGACCGGGCCGGGCGAAGTTGGAAATCTCATACTGCGCATAACCCGCCGCCTCCAGCCGCGCCCAGGTGGCCTCATACAGGTTCGCCTCCAGCGCCGGATCCAGCCGCACCTTGCCCTGAGAAAGTTTCACCCAGAGCTTGGTGTCCTCCTCAAAGGTGAGGCAATAGGTCGAAAGGTGGTCCGGCGCCAGCGCCAGTGCCTCGCCAAGATCGGCCTGCCAGGCCGCCTCGTCCTGCCCCGGCAGGGCAAACATGAGGTCCACGTTCACGCTTGGAAAGCCGGCCGCCCGGATGCGGTCGTACGCACGGAAGATCTGCTCCCGGGAATGCTGCCGGCCCAACGCCTCCAGCAGTTCCGGCCGGAAGCTCTGCGCCCCAAGCGAAATCCGCGTCACCCCGATCTCGCGCAGCACCGCCAGCCGCGCCTCGGTCGCGGAGGCCGGGGTGATTTCCACCGTCCATTCTACTGCCCGGCCGCCGAGGCGGGCCCGGACGGTTTCACCCAGCCGCCGCAAATCCGGCGGCGGCAGCAGCCCCGGCGTGCCCCCGCCCCAAAATACCGTCGTGACCGGCGACTGCCAGCCGACCAGCCCGGCCTCCGCCGCGACGCCGTCCAGGAACCGGCGGATGCCCTCCGCCGTCGGCTCCGTCTGGTAAAACGCGCAAAAATCGCACGTGCTCGCGCAGAACGGCACGTGAGCGTACAGCCCCAGCGGCGCGGGTGGTTCGGCGGGCGGCGGCGCGATTTCGCTCATTGCCAAGCTCCGGGGTTTGTGTTGCGGTGACGCGTGCGTTTTATTTTCAAAAACCCAATGCAAAACAACCGCTTCTCCCACGCGAGCCGAATCCTTGCCGTCGCCGCCACCGGGCTCGGCCTGCTGCTCGCCGGCTGCGGCACCGCCATCACCAACCTCACCCCCGCCGCGCTGCCCCAGAACCCCTCGCAGATCTACACCCTCTCCGCCCGCGTCACGCCCCAGGCCGCGACCATCGTTCCCGGCTCCTTGGTGGTCCACATCGTCATCGACGGTCAGGACCATCAAATGACCCGGAGCGAGCTCGGCGAAGGCATCTACACCTACGATCATCAGGCGGCCGCGGGCAGCAGCGAGCTCAAGTACTACATTTTGGCCGACTACGACACCAAGGGTCCGGGCGGCGTGCTCACCCATCAGGAGGACTTCATCGAAACCCAGCACGCCAGCATTTCCGGCCGTTACATCCTGCAACTCGAGACCAACCGCGGCCCCGTCGGCGCCCCCATTGGTGTGATCGGCCGCGGCTTCACGGCCCAGGACGTCGTCTATGTCGGTCCTTCGCCCGCCCGAACCGTGTTCGAGTCGGCCAACGCCCTGAGCTTCTACGTGCCGGCGCTGGAAGGCGGCCGCAATTACGAGGTCCAGCTCGTCAACCCCACCGGCAGCACCTTTGCCGGCACCTTCCGGGTTGACGCCTCCAGCGTGAACGTCTCCCCCGCCGCGCTGACGCTCCGGCAGGGCGAGACCCAGCCGCTGACCTTCAACCTCGCCACCCCCGCCACGGCTGGCGGCGTGCTCCTCGATGTCACCACCGACGCCGCCGAGAGCGTGATCATGCCCGAGGTGATGGTCCCGGCCGGCAGTTCCCGCGTCACGGTCAACGTCACGGGCGGCAAGCCCGGCAGCGGCAGCCTCTTCCTCAAGGGTTTCGGTTCCGGCGAAGTCGTCGTGCCGGTCACGGTGACGAAGTAGGCCGATTCTGGTTTTTTCACTTTTCCCAAGGCATTTGCACGCCCGGATTCCCCAATCCCGGACCCCGCCGTCAGGTTGCCACCGCCCGTCGCGCTTTTCCTCCACCCCGCCCCCACCACCATGAAATCGCTCCGACTCCTCGCGTTTGCCGCCCTCGTCGCCGCCGTCAGCCCCGCCTACGCCGGCTTCTACTTCACGGCCACCGGTCTCTACAACAGCCCGCAGGATATCAAGGTCACCAGCGCGTCCGCCTTCAAGGGCTCGCTGAAGGACAGCACCGGCTTCGCCGGGGCCTTCGGCTACAAGTTGCCGCTGGTACCGCTGCGCGCTGAGGCGGAAATCCAATATTTAAAAAACGACCTCGGCGGCGGCAGTAGCACCCTGGGCAGCACCACGGGCAGCGGCGACTCCAAGCAGTTCAGCGGTTTCCTCAACGGCTATGTTGATCTGCCCTCGTATTACGGGCTGTCCGCCTATGCCGGTGCCGGCCTCGGCGTGGCGCGGGTGAACCTCGACAATTTCAGCGTCTTCCAGGGCCTGACGAACGTCGCGCAGTTTTCCGGCCGCAAGGACGCCTTCGCCTGGCAGCTTCTGCTCGGCGTGCAATACCATCTGTTCGGCCAGGCCACGCTTCACGCCGGCTACCGGCTCGTCCAGCACGACAGCATCGCGCTGACCAACGCCGCCGCCGTCAACGCCCTCCAGCATGTGAAGTTCGGCGACAACAATATTTTCGAGCTCGGCGTCTCCATCGGGTTCTGAAGACGGTCGGGTTTGCAATGTGGGCGGGGTGCCCTCACCCCGCTTTTCGCGTCGATTTGTAGGGCCTCACCTCGCGTGAGGCCTGCTGGGGTTTTCCTCGCCGCCTAGGCTCGACGCAAGGTCGAGCCCTACCTTCCACAGCCACACCCTTCACTCCGTCCACAGCGTCACCACCAGCGGGCGGTGGTCGCTGGCTTGCAGCGTCTCCGGGGCGTCCTCAATCCGCGCCGTCACGACCTGCGGCCGCAGCCCGGGTGAAACCAGCACGTGATCGATGCGCGTGTAGCTGCCGTCCTTCTTGTAGAAATACGACCAGCCCTCGCCCCGGCTGTCGGTGGCCGGGAGCCATTCGGCAATCACCGTTTTGCCCCGCGCCAGCAGGGCCCGCACCGGCCGCTCATCCCGCGCCTCGTTGCAGTCGCCCACGATCAGAAACTTCGCCGACGCCGGATCGGGAAAGAGCTGCAGCACCCGGTCCCGCACCGCCTCGGCCTCGCCCGCCCGCTCGAGCGCCGCCTCCGGATCGTCCGGGCGCTCGGTCAGCTTGCTCTTGAGATGAACGACAAAAACCGTCCACTCCGACCCTCCCACCGCCAGGCGCACCTCGAGCAACCCGCGCTTCACCGTGGCCACCCCGCCCAGGTATTTGAAGGTCAGATTGGTGTGGCGCACCACCGACTTCAGCGGGACCCGCGCCAGCACGGCCACGTGCCGCACGTCATCCGCCGCCTCCAGCACCGCGGCATAGGGATAGTCGAGGCCGGCGCCCTTCAGGTCGCGCTGCAGTTCGGCCAGGTAGGGCGGGCCGCCCACTTCCTGCAGGGCGAGGACGTCGGCGTTGAGCCGGCGGATCACCGCGCGCAAGGCGGCTTTCTCCGCCTCCGGCTTCGGGTAATCCTGGCGGTAGACGCCGTCCGCCACCCGGTTCGCGAGGGTGTAATTCTCCACATTGTAGGTCGCCACCGTCAGCGTCGCAGGAGCAGCAGCGAAGACCTTGGCCGCAAACAGGCCCAACAGACAAAATGAAACCGCGAACCGTACGACCGGATTTCCAAGCAGCATCCTTGCGCAACGCTTTCTGGCTTCTGCCTGGCTCGCCCGCGGTGGAGCGCGACGACCTCGGCGCGCTTTCCGTCCCTCGTCCGCACCGATGCCAAACCCACCCCAACCTCGGCTCCACTGAAAAGCTCTTCCCGGCCATCCGGCTTCACCCTTCAACTTCGCCCTCCAGATCATTGTTGTGACTTTTGCGCCTGTTTGCGGTCAATACCTCAGCGCCCCGTCAGCGCCGCCTCGCGCTCGACCGGCGTGGGGTGCGAGTAGTGGAAGCCGCTGAACCAAGGGTGGGGGGTGAGGTTGCTCAGGTTCTTCTGCGCCAGCCGGTGGAGGGCGCCCACCATCGCGGCCGGGCCGCCCATCGCCTGCCGCGCAAAGGCGTCGGCTTCGTATTCATGTTTTCGTGACAGCAGGTTGAGCAGGGGCGTCAGCCAGAAACCCGCCACCCCGCCGAGCAGGCCGAAGAGCAGGAGGCTCGGCGCGAGCTGGCCCGGCGCGAAGCCAAACGCCGGGTTGAACCAGCTGCTGCGCACCAGGGCGGCCAACGCCCAGAAGCCGCCGAGCTGCAGCGCCGCCGCCAGCGCGAGCGAGCGCGGGATGTGGCCGCAGCGGTAGTGCCCGATCTCGTGGGCCAGCACGGCCTCCAGTTCCTCGGGCGTGAGCTGCGCGATCAGGGTGTCGAAGAGCACGATGCGCCGGAAGCGGCCGAAGCCGGTGAAGAACGCATTGGAGTGGCCGGAGCGCTTGCTGCCGTCCATCACCTCGATGGTCGAGGCGCGGAAACCGGTGCGCCCGGCCAGCGCCAGCAGCCGCGTGCGCAGCTCGCCCTCGGGCAGCGGGGTGAGCTTGTTGAACAGCGGCAGGATCAGCTTGGGGTAGAGTACCATCATCAGGAGTTGGAAGCCGAAGAGCAGCGCGAACCCCCAGAGCCACCAAGTTGCGCCGGCCCGCTGCACCACCGTCAGGAGCGCCCAGAGCAACGGGAACCCGAGCACAAGGGCCAGGGCCGTCCCCTTCAGCTTGTCGGCCAGCCACAGGCCGGGTGTGCTCTGGTTGAAGCCAAACCGCGCCTCCAGCCGGAACTGGCCCCACCAGTCGAACGGGAGCCCCGGCACGCTGAGCAGCAGCCCGGCCAGCAGGATGAAAAGGGCGTCGGGCCACAGCGCCTCCGGCCGGGCTGCCCAGCCCGCCGACTGGGCGTACAGCCAGGGCAGCACCCCGCTTGCGAGCGCCAGCACGAGCACCGCCGTGCCAAACAGCTCTTCCCACATCCCAAACAGGTTCTTCGCGAGGGTGTAGGCGACCGCTTTCCGGTAGGTGTCCGCATCCATGATCGCCGCCACGGCCGCGGGGGCCTGCCCGGCGTTGCGGCGCACCTCGGCGCGGTTGAGCAGCGCCAGTCCGAGTTCGGCCAGCAGTTTCAGGAGGATCAGGGCGACCACCACGGTGAAAACCATGCCCAAGGCTCCCGGGGAACCTCCCCGCGCGCCAGCCAATTTTGCAACCCGCTTGGGGCCGGGCCCCTGCAATGTTTGGTTGAAAACCGCTCCGGCCTCCGCATCGTGGGAGGGCTGTGGATGCCAAACCCAAAAAACCGCTCTCGTTCGAGGACGCCCTCGGCCAGCTGGAATCCGTTGTCGAGTCGATGGAGTCTGGCGACGTGCCGCTGGCGGACCTGCTGGCGAAGTTCGAAGAGGGCACCGGGCTGCTGAAGATCTGCGAAGCCCGGCTCAAGGAGGCCGAGCTCAAGATTGAGCAGCTGAAGAAGGCCCGGGACGGCACCGTCACCTTCGTGCCGTTTGAGACCGGACCGGGCGCGTGAACCGGACACCCTGATCACCCTGTTGATGCACACCGCCGCCAGCCCGCGCCTCCTTCCGACCATCCGCTCGCCCCGGGAGGTGAAGGCCCTTTCCGCCGAACAATTGCCGCAGCTGGCCCGGGAAATCCGTGAGGAGATCATCGCCGTCACCGCGAAAAACGGCGGCCATGTCGGCCCCAATCTCGGCGTCGTCGAACTCACCATCGCCCTCCACCGGGTGTTCTCCACGCCCGAGGACCAGCTGGTTTTCGATGTCTCCCACCAGGGCTACGTCCACAAGCTGCTCACCGGCCGCGGCGGCGCGTTCTTCCAGGGGCTCCGCCAGACCGACGGGGCCAGCGGTTTCCTCTGCCGCGCGGAGAGCCCGCATGACAGCTTCGGCGCCGGGCATGCCGGCACCGCCCTGAGCGCCGCGCTCGGCATGGCGACCGCGCGCGACCTGCACGGCTCGGGCGAACATGTGGTCGCGGTCTGCGGCGACGCCGCCTTCACCTGCGGCATCACCCTCGAGGCGCTCAACAACGTGGTCTCCTCCACCAAGCGGCTCATCGTCATCCTCAACGACAACGAGTGGTCCATCGCCCGGAACGTCGGCGCCATCTCCCGGTACCTCAACCGCCTCAGCACCAGCCCGACCTACAACAAGGTCCACCACGACCTGGAGCGGTTTTTCACCAGCCTGCCCGGCGGCCAGGAGATGAACCGGCTGTGGGTGAAATGGAAGCGCGAGACCAAGGACTTCTTTGTCGAGTCGAGCCTCTTTGAGAAATTCGGCCTGCGCTACCTCGGCCCGATCGACGGCCACAACCTCGACGAGCTCGTCAAGAATCTCGAATTTGCCAAGCACAGCGACACCCCGATCATCCTCCACGTCCTGACCAAGAAGGGCCAGGGCTTCGACGCCGCCCTCGCCCACCCGGAAAAGTTCCACGGGCTCGGGGCGTTCGACCCCCTCACCGGCGAGAGCAAGAAGCCCGCGCCCGGCACCCCGCCCAACTACCAGGATGTCTTCGGCCAGGCCCTTGTCCGCTTCGCCAAGGCCCGTCCGGCGGTCGTCGGCATCACCGCCGCCATGCCGCCCGGCACGGGGCTCAACCACCTCGCCGCCGAGTGCCCCCGCCAGTTTTTCGACGTCGGCATCGCCGAGGAGCACGCCGTGCTCTTCGCGGCCGGCCTCGCCACCAAGGGCGTCCGACCCGTGGTCGCGATCTACTCGACCTTTCTCCAGCGCGCCGTCGACCCGATTATCCACGATGTCGCGCTGCAGAACCTGCCCGTGACGTTCTGCCTCGACCGCGCCGGTCTCTCCCCCAACGACGGCCCGACCCACCACGGCCTGTTCGACCTCGCCTTCCTGCGCAGTGTGCCCAACGCCACCGTCATGCAGCCGAAGGATGAGGACGAGCTCGTCGACATGCTGCACACCAGCCTCCACCTCGACGGCCCCAGCTTCCTCCGCTACCCGCGCGGCGCTGGCGCCGGCGTGCCGATCAAGGCGCAGCCCGCCCTGCTGCCGATCGGCCAGGCCGAGGTGCTGCGCGAGGGCTCGAACATCATGATCTGGGCGCTGGGCGGCATGGTGGCCGACGCCCTCCGCCTGGCCGACCGCCTCGCCGCCGAGGAGGGCCTCTCCGTCGGCGTCGTCAATGCCCGTTTCGTCAAGCCGCTCGATCGCGCCCTGCTGCTCAGCCACGCCGCCTGCATTCCCCTGCTCGTCACGCTCGAGGACCATGTGCTCGCCGGCGGCTTCGGCAGCGCCGTGCTCGAGGCGCTGCAGGACGCCGACTGCCCTGCGGCCGTCGAGCGCCTGGGCTGGCCGGACAAGTTTGTCGAGCATGGCAGCAGTGTCGCGGTTCTGCGCGCCGCCCATGGCCTGGGCCCCGACGAGCTCCACCGTCGGATCCTCGACCGCTGGCGCAACCGCCATCCGGCCCCCGTCGAGACCGGCGCCTGAACCCCGGACCAGATCCGCCGTCGGTCGCCCGCCCGCAAGGATTTTGCTTTGCCGGCCCACCCCGGCCCCCCTAACCGTTTCCCATGATCTATCTCCTCGGTGGCTCCGGCTATGTCGGCCAGGCCTATCAGGCCCTGCTCCAGGGCAAGGGCATCCCCTGCAAAACCCTCCGGCGCGTGGAGCTGGATTACACCGACCCCGCCGTGCTCACCGCCGCGCTGCGCGCCGACCGGCCGGAGTTCCTGATCAACGCCGCCGGCTACACCGGCAAGCCCAACGTGGACGCCTGCGAGCTGCACAAGGCCGAGTGCCTGTTTGGCAACGCCGTTCTGCCCGGCCGCATCGCCGAGGCCTGCGCCGCCGCCGGCGTGCCTTGGGGCCACGTCTCCTCGGGCTGCATCTACTCCGGCACCCGCGCCGACGGCCGCGGCTTCACCGAGGAGGATCCGGCCAACTTCACCTTCCGCACCAACCACTGCTCCTTTTACAGCGGGACCAAGGCGCTCGGCGAGGAGGTGCTCGCCGGCCGGACCGACCTCTTCATCTGGCGCCTGCGGATCCCCTTCGACCACCGGGACAATCCGCGCAACTACCTCACCAAGCTCATGCGCTACCCGCGGCTGCTCGCGGCCACCAACTCCATCTCGCAGCTCGACGAGTTCGTCGCCGCCACCTTCGCCTGCTGGGAAAAGCGGATCCCCTTTGGCACGTACAACGTCACCAATCCCGGTGCCATCACCACGCACGAGGTGGTCGCCCACATCGTGAAAAGCGGCGTCCGCCCGAAGGATTATGTCTTCTTCCGTGACGAGGATGAGTTCATGCGGGTCGCGGCCAAGACCCCGCGCTCCAACTGCGTGCTCGACTCCGGCAAGCTCGCCGCCGCCGGCATCCGTCTGACCGAGGTCCATGAGGCCGTCACCCGCGATCTGGCCCGCTGGCAGAAATCAGACTGAGCCCCCTTTCCCCATGAACCTCCTCGTCACCGGCGGCTGCGGCTTCATCGGCAGCAACTTCATCCGCCAGCGTCTCGCGGAAAACGGCCCGCCCCTCGCCCGGCTCGTCAACCTCGACGCGCTCACCTACGCCGGCAACCCGGCCAACCTCGCCGACCTCGCCGGCGACCCGCGCTACGTTTTCGCCCACGGGGACATCGGCGACGCCGACCTCGTCTCCCGCCTGCTCGCCGAACACCGGATCGACGCCGTCGTCAACTTCGCCGCCGAATCCCACGTCGACCGCTCCATTGATTCGCCCGAGCCGTTCATCCAGACCAACGTCGTCGGCACGCTCCGCCTGCTCAACTGCGCCCGCCTCCACTGGGCCGGGCTCGCGGAACCGAACAAAGGTGCCTTCCGCTTCCTGCACGTCTCAACCGACGAGGTCTATGGCACGCTGTCCGCCAGCGACCCGGCCTTCACCGAGGAGACCCCCTTCGCGCCGAATTCGCCCTATGCCGCCTCCAAGGCCGCCAGCGACCACCTCGTGCGCTCTTACCAGCACACGTTCCACCTGCCCACCCTCACGACCAACTGCTCGAACAACTACGGCCCCTATCATTTCCCCGAAAAGCTGATCCCGCTCATCATTCTCAATGCGCTCGAGGGCAAACCGCTGCCCGTCTATGGCGACGGGCAGCAGATCCGCGACTGGCTTTACGTCGAGGACCACGCCGCCGCCATCTGGTTGGTGCTGCAACGGGGCCGCGTCGGCGAGACCTACAACATCGGTGGGCTCAACGAAAAACCCAATATTGAGATCGTCCAGACCATCTGCGCGCTCCTCGACCGGAAGGCCCCGCGCGCCGACGGCCGCCCGTACGCCGCCCAGATCACCCACGTCGCCGACCGCCCCGGCCACGACCGGCGCTACGCCATCGACTGCACCAAGCTCCAGCGCGAGCTCGGCTGGGCGCCGCGCGAGAGCTTCGCCACCGGCATCGCCAAAACCGTGGACTGGTACCTGACCCACCGCTCCTGGGCCGCCGACATCACGGCCACGCGCTACGCGCGGGAGAGGCTCGGGACGAAGGCTTGAATTGCGGATTGCGGAATTTGGATTTCGGAATGCAATCCAGCTTCCGCACCCCACACCAATAAATCCCGGCCCTTCCGTGACTCCCAATCCGCATTCCGCCGTCCCCATTTCGCATTTGCGCAAGGGCATCATCCTCGCCGGCGGCTCGGGCACCCGGCTGTACCCGCTGACGATCGCGGTGAGCAAGCAGCTCATGCCGGTCTACGACAAGCCGATGATCTACTATCCGCTGTCGGTGCTGATGCTCGCCGGTATCCGTGAGATCCTGCTCATCTCCACCCCGCAGGACCTGCCCCTCTTCCAGCGCCTCCTCGGCGACGGCTCCCAGTTCGGCCTCACCCTCACCTACGCCGCCCAGCCCAGCCCGGACGGCCTCGCCCAGGCCTTTCTCATCGGCGCCGACTACGTCGGCGACGCCCCCTCCGCCCTTGTGCTCGGGGACAACCTGTTCTACGGCCATGATCTGGTGAAGTCGCTCGCGACCGCCGCCGCCCGGACGGCTGGCGCCACCATCTTCGGCTACCATGTCGCCGACCCCGCCGCCTACGGGGTGGTCGAATTCGCCCCGGACGGCCGCGTGCGTTCGCTCGAGGAGAAGCCCGCGCATCCAAAATCCAACTACGCCGTGCCCGGCCTCTATTTCTACGACCGCGACGTCGTGGCCTTCGCCCGCCGCCTGCGGCCCTCCGCCCGCGGCGAGCTGGAGATCACCGACCTCAACCGCCTCTACCTCGAGGCCGGCCGGCTCCACGTCGAGCTCCTTGGTCGCGGCACGGCCTGGCTCGATACCGGCACCCACGACTCGCTCCTCGAGGCCGCCCAGTTTGTCAGCGTGATCGAAAACCGCCAGGGCCTGAAGATCGCCTGCCTGGAGGAGATCGCCCTGTCCCAGGGCTGGATCGACCGCGCCCAGCTCGACGCCAACATCGCCCGCCTCGGCAAGTCCTCCTACGGCGCCTACCTCCGCCGGCTGGCCGGCCCGCTCCGCTAGGCGGACCGGATGGTTCCGCCCGCCACATGCTGGTTTCCCTCGTCACCGCCGTCTACAACCGCCTCGACCGCACCCGGGAATTCTGGCGGAGCCTCGAGCAGCATCCCCCGCCGGAACCGTGGGAGATTGTCTGGGTGGACGACGGCAGCACCGACGGCACCCGGGACTGGCTGCGCGCGCTGCCGGCCCCGCGCCACCGCGTCCTCCTCCAGGACGGCAACCGGGGCTACGCCGCCGCCAACAACGCCGGCGCCCGCGCCGCGTCCGGACGGATCCTCGGCCTGCTCAACAACGACCTGATCCTCACTCCCGGCTGGTTCGAACCGATGGCCGGAGTCCTGGACCGCCGGCCCGCCGCCGGCCTGGTCGGCAATGTCCAGCGCAACGCCACCACCGGCGCCGTCGACCACAGCGCCATCTACTACCAGGCCCGCGGCAAGCCCACGCACGACCGCACCCTGCCCGCCGCCCCCGCCGACGGCGCCCGCCCGGTCCTCGCCGCCACCGGCGCCTGCCTGCTCGTGACGCGGGCGTGTTTCGGACAGCTGGGCGGCTTCGATGAAATCTTCCGCAACGGCTGCGAGGACGTGGACCTTTGCCTGCGCGCGCGTGCCGCCGGGGCGCAAAACTACGTCGCCCTCACCAGCGTCATCCGCCACCACGTCAGCTCCTCCCCCGGCCGCTCGGTCCACAACGCCCGCAACACCTATCTTCTCCTGCACCGCTGGCGGGAGGAGATCCCCGCGCTGTCCGCCGCCTCCTGGGCCGATCCCGCCCTGCGCGACCGGTGGGAGTCCAAGCTGACCGGCTGGGCCTGGCTGCGCGCCCGGCTGTCCCGGTCCCGGCTCCGCGCTCCCGGATCGGATTGTCCGCGCTGGCTGCGGGATGCCGTGGTCCGCCGGGTGGTCCGGGAGCTCGCGCGCGGGGAAAAAATCTTCGGTCCGGGGCCGGCCGACAAAAAGCTGGCGCCGCTTTTTGTCGCCGGGTAAACTTCCCGTTAAATTTCGCGACCGTCCCGCCCCCAACCGCTTCCACCAGCCCTGCATGCCCTCCCCGCCCTCCCAGCATGATTACGCCGGACTGTGGTGGCAGTTTACCCGTCGGAACATCGAGTCCCGGCAAAAGGGCAGCCACCTCGAGTTCGTCTGGCCGGTGCTCAACCCGCTGATCATGCTGGCCCTGTATGTGCTGGTTTTCGGCTACATCTTCAACGGCCAGTTTCCCGCCCGCCCCCAGGAGACGCGGATTGAGTACGCCCTCACGCTCTTCACCGGTCTGAACATCCTCCAGTTCGTCAACGAGGTGGTCGGCGAGGCGCCGCGGCTCATCCTGAACACCCCCAACCTGGTGAAACGGGTGGTCTTTCCCCTCGAACTGCTGCCGGGGGCCCAGGTGGGCGGGGCCTTTTTCCGCCATCTCGTTTCCATGGCCCTGGTTTTCCTCGGCGTGCTGTTCTTCAGCGACGGCCTCTCCTGGCAGATGCTGTGGTGGCCCGTCGTCATGGCCCCGCTGGTGCTCCTGACCCTCGGCATCGCCTGGCTGCTCAGCGCCCTCGGGGTGTTTTTGCGCGACCTGGCGCAGCTCACCAATTTCTGCTCCACCGTCCTGCTGTATTCCAGCGCGGTGTTTTACCCGGTGAGCAAGGTGCAGCAATCGCTCTTCTGGACCGTGCTGAAATTCAACCCGTTCCTCCATGCGGTGGAGCAGACGCGCCACGTCCTGCTCTGGCGCGAACCCCCCGCGCTGCAGCCACTCCTCTACCTCTACGCCAGCGGGCTCATCCTGTGCTTCGGCGGTCGGTGGGTGTTCCGCAAGCTGCAGCCCCACTTTGCCGATGTCCTCTGAGCCGCCCGCCGCATGAACGCCCCCCCCGCCATCTCCGTCCGGGACGTCTCCAAGACCTACCGCATCTGGAACGCCCCGGCCGCCCGCATCAAGGGCCTGGGCTGGCAACTCCTCCTCCGCGTGCTGCCCGCCGGCTCCCGGCTGGCCCGCTGGGCGGGCCGGCACGAGGCCGCGCTCTACCGCGACTTTCATGCCCTCAGCCCGCTCAGCCTGGAAGTCGCCCGCGGCGAGGCGGTGGGGATCGTCGGGCGCAACGGCTCCGGCAAGAGCACCCTGCTGCAGCTCATCGCCGGCACCCTCCACCCCACCGGCGGCACCGTCGAGGTCCGGGGCCGCGTCGCCGCCCTCCTCGAACTCGGCAGCGGCTTCGACCCCGAGTTCACCGGGCGGGAAAACGTCTACCTCAACGCCTCCATCCTCGGACTGTCCCGGCCGCAGATTGAGGCGCGGTTCGCCGACATCGTCGCGTTTGCGGACATCGGCGACTTCCTCGACCAGCCGATCAAGACTTATTCGAGCGGCATGGTGATGCGGCTCGCCTTCGCCGTGATTGCGCACGTGGACGCCGACATCCTGATCGTCGACGAGGCCCTCGCCGTCGGGGATTTTTTCTTTGTGCAGAAATGCCTGCGCTGGCTCGCCACCTTCATGGAGCATGGCACCCTGCTGCTGGTCTCGCACGAGGGGGCGACCGTCACCCGTCTCTGCCAGCGCGCCCTCTGGCTCGACCATGGCGCGGCCCGGATGATCGCGACCTCCAAGGTGGTGTATGAACACTACCTTGAGGCCTACCATGAGTCGCTCACCGGCCGCGCCCTCCCGCGGCGCGAGCCCGCGCCGGGCGCCGCCGCGGAGGCGCCCCCCCCGGAACCCGGCGCGGCGCAGGAACTCGGCTACGACCAGCGCCGCCAGTTCCTCAACCACGGCGGCCACCTGAACGAAATCCGGGTCTTCGCATTCAACCCGGGCGCCCGCGACTTCGGCTACGGCCGGGCCGAGATCATCCGGACCGAGCTGCTCGACGAATCCGGCCGCAAGCTCAGCCACGCCGTCGGCGGTGAAACCGTCTGCATTCTGGTCCAGGCCCGCTGCCGGGAGGACCTCAGCGACCTCATCCTCGGCTTCACGGTGAAAAACAAGCTCGGCCAGATCCTCTTCGCCGACAACACCTGCCCGCTGACCTACCGGGAGCAGCGCCCCCTCGCGGCCCGGGCCGGACAGGTCGTCGAGGCCCGCTTCACCTTTGCCATGCCCATCATGCCCTGGGGCCAGTATTCCATCTCGCCCGCCGTCGCCACCGGCACGCTCGAGCAGCATGCCCAGGAGCACTGGATCCACGACGCCCTGCTTTTCGAGTCGCACAACCCGCACGGTCATCTCGGCCTGCTCGGTCTGCCGGTGCATCTCTCGGCCCGCATCCTCGAATGACGCCGCCGGCCCATCCGTCCGACCCGCAATCTCCCACGGGTCCGCCCCCCCCCGACCAGGCGGTCCCGGCGCTGCCGTGGACCGGCGAGCGGCTGGTCGACGACCCCGCCGTCAGCGCCGACGTGGTCGCGGAACATCTGCAACGCTATGCCCTGGCCCTCCCCCTGGCCCGCGGCCGCCGGGTGGTGGACATCGCCTGCGGCGAGGGCTACGGCAGCCACCTCCTCGCCACCGTCGCCACCGAGGTGTTTGGCTTTGACGCCGACGCGGCGGCCCTGCGGCACGCCGCCCGGAAATACGCCCGGCCCAACCTCCGCTTCGGCCCCGCCGTCTGCCCGCAGATCCCCCTGCCGGACCAGGCCGTGGATCTCGTCGTGAGCTTTGAGACCCTCGAACACTTCACCGAACACGAGGCCTTTCTCGCCGAGATCCGGCGGGTGCTCGCCCCCGGCGGGCTGCTGCTGATCTCCACCCCCGACCAGACGCTCTACACCGCCCCGGGCGCCGCGGGCAATCCGTTTCACCGGCGGGAGCTGACCCGCGAGGCGTTCGCCGCCCTGCTCGCCGGCACCTTTGCCCACACCCGCCTGTTCCGACAGTCGGCCGTGCTCGGCTCCCTGCTGTATCCGGACGACGGCCCCACCGATGGCCGCGTCACCGTCACCCGCGGCAACTTCGGCGCGGTCCGGACCGATCCGTCTTTTGCCCGCGGCAAGTATCTGCTCGCGGCGGCCTCGGATCAGCCTCTGCCCGCCTTCGGGGTGGATTTTTTTGACGACGAGGAAAACCTCTACCCCCTGCTCGCCAGCCATTCCCGCGCCGCGGAACTCATCCGGACGGTTGCGGAACGGACGGCCTGGGCGCAAGCGAATGATGAGCAGCTGGTCCGGGAACGCGCCCATTTCTCCACCGAATCCGGCCGGCTGCGGCGCGAACTCGAGTACCTGAAGTCGGCGGCCGCAATGCGCCAGGGGGCCTGGACCGGCCTCTGGAAGGACCTCGGCCACGCCCTGTTGCTCGTGGCCGATGCCGCCCTCGGCCGCGCCTTCGCGCGCCCCTGCTGGCACCGGCACCAGCGGGCCCGCTGGTGCCTCGATTTCCCCGCGGCCGGTCCCGTCATCACCGTCGGACGCAACGTTCTGCTCACCGGCCGCTTCCAGGACAGCGATGGCCGGCCCGCCCGGAAAATCTACGCCCGGCTCGGGCGGCGTGTCATCATCGCGCACACCGGCGAACCGGACGCCCAGGGGTTTCATCCCTTCACCCTCAGCTTCCGGACCAAGCCCGGACTCAAGTTCGTGCGCCTCCACGCCACCCTGGATTACGGCGGGGGCCTCATGCTCGGCTACCGGCTCCTGCGCTGCCGGACCGCCCCCGTTTCCGTCACCCCGCCCCCGCCCGTGCCGGCCCCGGAGCGTCTCCCCGCACTCGTGCCACCGGCCACCATCGCCCTGAGCACGGCCCCCGAACCGCTGGTCTCGATCATCATCCCGGTCTTCAACCAGACCCGCTACACGCTCCAATGCCTCCGCGCCGTCGCCCTGCACTCCGGGACGGTGCCCTACGAGGTCATCGTGCTCGACGATGCCTCGACCGAGCCGGAGATCTCCCTGCTGGCCGGGGTGGCGCACCTGCGCGTGCACCGCAACCCGGAGAACCTCGGGTTTGTCCGCAACTGCAACCTCGGTGCCACGCTCGCCCGCGGGCGGTACCTGGTCTTCCTCAACCACGACACCGAGGTCCGGGCCGGCTGGCTGTCCGCCCTGCTCGACACCTTCACCCTGCGCCCCGACGCCGGCCTGGTCGGGGCCAAGCTCGTCTATCCCGATGGCACGCTGCAGGAGGCCGGCGGCATCGTCTGGCAGGACGGCTCGGCGTGGAACTACGGCCGGGGCGGCGACCCCGCCGCGCCCGAATTCAACTACCTCAAGGAGGCGGACTATTGCTCCGGCGCCTGCCTTGCGATCGAGGCGGCTTTCTTCGCCTCCCTCGGCGGCTTCGACCTGCGCTACGTCCCCGCCTACTACGAAGACACCTGCCTCGCCTTCCAGGTCCGTGCCGCCGGACGCAAGGTATATTTTCAGCCCCGGTGCGCCGTGATCCACCATGAGGGCAAATCCAACGGCACCGACCCGGCCGGCACGGGACTCAAGCGTTACCAGATGGTTAACCGCGACCAGTTCTTCGCCCACTGGCGCTCAGTGCTGAACCGGGACCACCTGCTGAGCGGCGAACGCGTTTTTCGCGTGCGCGAGCGCAGCCTGTCCCGTCCCTGCTTGTTGGTGGTTGACCATTATGTACCCCGATCCGACCGCGACGCCGGCTCGAAAAATATGCTCCATTATATCCGTTTTTTCTGCGAAGCGGGAATCAGCGTAAAATTCCTCCCCGACAACCTGCAGCGGGAAGAGCCTTATGTCTCCACCCTTGAGCAGATGGGCGTGGAGGTGTTGGGTGGCCCCGCTTTTTCCGCCGAAACCTGGCTGCGCGATCACGGGGGCGAGCTTGACGTCGTGCTCCTGTCCCGCGCCCACGTCGCCGTCAAACACCTTGCCGCCCTCCGCCGACATACCCGCGCCCGCCTCCTGTTCTATGGCCACGACCTGCTGTCCCGGACCCTTCAGCGGACCTTTGAACTCACCGGTGATCCTGCCGTGCTGGCCGAAGCGGGTCGTTGGGCCGCTTGGGAAAACGAAGCCTTTGCCTGCGTGGATACGGTCTTCTATCCCTCCTCCGAGGAAATCGCCAGTCTTGCGCGCACCCATCGCGGCCTTAACGCCCGGGTGCTGCCCCCGTTCCTCTTCCTTCCTCCGGCGGAGCCTGCTCCCACGCCGGAAGCCTTCGCGCAACGGAACGGAGCGCTCTTCGTCGGTGGGTTTGCCCACCCGCCCAACATCGATGCCATGACCTGGTTCTGCCACGAAGTCCTGCCACTGGTCCATCGTGACCTGCCCGGACTGACGCTGACCATCGCCGGCTCCCAGCCACCCGACTTAATCCGGCAGCTCAACAGCCCGCAAACGACCGTCACCGGTTACGTCTCCGAGGAGAAATTGACCGCGTTATACCGTCAGGCCCGCTTGGTGATTGTGCCGCTGCGCCAGGGTGGTGGGATCAAGGGCAAGATCATCGAGGCTCTCTGGCACCAGACCCCGGTGCTGACCACCCCGGTCGGGGCGGAGGGGATTCCCGACGCCGCCGCCGCCATGCAAATCTCCGGATCCACCCCCGCGGAATTCGCTGCCGCCCTCGTCGGCTTGTATCTCCAGCCGGACCGGCTGGCCGAACTCAGCCGCGCCGGGTCCCGGATTGTGCAGGAGCACTACTCCGCCGCTGCCATGCGTGTCGCACTCCAGACCGAAATCGCCGGGCTGTCCTCCCCGCCCGGCGCCGCGACCCTCCCATCGTCCGCCGCGCCCGCCTCTCCCAGGCCCACCGAGTCAACATGACCTTGTTCGGAAAGCCCCTCCGTCCGCCCGCCGGGCGCTCCGCCCCGGGACGCGTGTCGGTGTCCACTGTCCTGGCCCGGGAGAACAACAACTTCGATCTGCTCCGGCTGTTGGCGGCCAGCGCGGTGATCCTGGGGCACTCCTACGCCCTTTCTCCCTTGGCCGGCTTCATGGACCCGGTCCAGCGGGTGCTGCATTTCAACTACTCCGGCGGTGTGGCCGTCGACCTGTTCTTTTTTTTGAGCGGCCTTCTGGTCATGGATAGCATCCGCCGGAATCCGTCGGTGCCCCAGTTTGTGCTCGCCCGCGCCGCCCGCGTGCTGCCCGGGTTGATCTTCTGCCTCGGTGTCACCTGCCTTTTGGTCGGTCCGCTTTACACCACCCTGCACCTCGGCGACTACTTTCGCCAGCCGGCCACCCTATCCTATTATTACATCAATCTGGCCCTGACGAATCTGCAATGGCGACTTCCCGGGGTGTTTGCGTCCAGCCCCTGGGGTCTGAACGGCTCCCTCTGGACCCTGCCTCTGGAGGTCAGGCTGTATCTGGCGGTGGCCGGACTCGGCCTGTTGCGGGTGTGGGGACCACGCCCGGCAGCCCTAGCGGCTCTGGGCTCCCTCGTGCTGTTTGGTTGGTTCTGGCCGGCCCACGTTCCGTACTTTCTCGGCAATCCGGACTACCTGCCGCCCACCCTCTCCTTCATGGCCGGAGCCCTGGCTGCCATCAACAAGGACCGCATTCCCATCCGGGGTGACCTCGCCTGCGGCGTGGCGGCCGTCGCCACCACTTTGGTGTGGTGGAATTATTTCATCCCGGCCTTTTATCCCTGCCTGTTCTACCTCGTCCTTTACCTCTTCCAGACGAAAATCCTCCGAAAACTGCGACTGCCCGGCGATTACTCGTACGGCGTCTATATCTATGGATTTGTCATCCAACAGTGCGTGGCCAGCCAACAGCGCACTCCAAATCCCCACTGGAACCTGCTTGTTTCTTTACCGCTGGCCCTCGGAGCCGGAATGGTGTCATGGCATCTGATCGAGCGGCCCGCGATGACTTTGTTTAAACGGCTGCCGGCTACCGCCGTTGCCTTTGTCCAACTTCTTCGCTCCGACCGCCAAGACTACCCCCGCACCATCCTCTGCTGCGTGGCCCTGCCGCTGGCCGCCCTTTGTCTTCCCCTGTCGATCAAGCTTCTCCCTCACTATGGACAGACGATCACCGTCGCTTCCGACCTGATGATCACGGGATTTGGTCCCGATGTCGTCTACGCCGGCCAGACTTTCAACCGCCAGCCCAACGGTGAGGCCGCCATCTGGGTGCAGGTTTCCCGCCCCCTCGCCCCTGACGCCTTAATCAGCCTCGGCGGCCTGCCCCTGCCCAGCACCGTCAACCCCGACGGCAAGACTATCACCGCGCTGGTGCCGCGGAAGCTGTACACCACTGCCCATGCCCTCCCCCTCTACGTCAGCGAGCCCAGTGACCAAGGCATTGCCATTTCCAATCAAATGGTCCTGCTGGTGCAAAATACTGCGTCCACAAACGCCGTTACGCGCACTCCGGCCGCCAAGCCATGAAACTACCGCTATGTCGTCTCTTGCCTCTGCTTTGCCTCGCAGCCGTGGCCCAATACCTGGCCTTTCAATTTATATTTCCCGGCTACTATCAACCGCTCAGCGCCCATCATCCGGACATGTATCTGCCCGCCAGTGATGCGGCCGGGCATTTTGGCCTCCACGATGTGTTCGGCTATTCCCGCCCCGTGCTGATGTTGCTCGCCGTAACAGCAGGGCGCCTTGGCTTCGAAGGTTCAATGGTGGTTTTCACCCTGTTTTCCCTCATCAATTTTGCGCTGGCGGTACTCATGCTCGAAACACTGGTTTTGAAGGTGACTGTCCGCTGGCATGTTGTTCTTGCCACTGGTATTGTAACATTCTCATTTCCTGGTTTTTATCTCGCTTACACGCATGATGTGGGGGCCAGCTTCGCGACCTTCTTTGGCTTGCTGGGAATTTATGCGTTGGTAACCACCGTCAATACCAACCCGGCTTGGCTGCTGGCCGGATCCCTGTTCTGCCTCAGCTCATTGTCCAAAGAAAGCTTCCTGCCGGTGGCTTTCATCGCAGTATTGGCCATGGTGGCTCGCCGCAGAAAACTGGATGCTGTCTCCTTTCTGCTGCTGGCCCTCCCGCTGATCGCACTTGCCGTTATGCTGGTTGACTCCCATCTGACCAGTTCGATTTTCGTCAAGTCCGCTTCCGCCCCCGATGACCCCTACCATATTGTCCTGCAAGCCCGCTCGATTTGGAAACTGCTCTGGTTTTACATCGGGCCGACCCTGAATCCGTGGACCGCAGCTTTGATCGGAGTTTGTGCGTTTCAGGTGTGGCGCACCGGCCGGCTGGCGATATTCCTCCTGCTGTTGCTCTCTTCCCTGGCATTATACAGCCCTTACACTTTGCTGCCAAATCATAAGATGGGAACATACTGGTGGTCGGCATCCACCCTCCTGCCTCTGATCATTCCGCTGGCCCTCACCGGCGGTGCGTCGACCCATGCCCAGGTGCGTCACTGGGGAGCATACCTATTCCATCGTTGGACTGGCACCTTTTCCGTGATCCTGATCTGGTTTCTTGGCGTCATGACCGTCGTGAGCTTCTCGACGTTCGCCGCTGGCAATGAACAGTGGAGCATTTTGCAACAAAACATCAACCGCAATCTGTTATCCGGAGTACGGGCCGCAAAACCTCAGCTGGCAACCGCCCGATCCGTCCTGGTGTGTGGACTCACCTTCCCCTTTACCCCCTGGGCACGACCGGAATTCATGAATCGCGAGTTGGAGTTCCACGGAGTCTGGCATGTGGTCCAACATGAGGCCAGGCCTGCTCCCGGAGTCGCGGCTTCGGTGCAAATGATCAGGGACCGTGATATTCAATGGTCCGACTATGATCTTGTCATCGCCTTTGATGACACGGGGGCGCTGACTGGCATCTATGATGCCCTTGCCATCCTTGATCTTGTCAAACAGACTGGTCTACTTCCGCCGCCGCTGACAGCTGCGCTGCGGAATCCGCGCCTTCTCCACCAGATCACCGCCTTCCGCTTGATGCCCACCAACCCCAATTTGGCCCGCGCCATCGGGGCGGCCTTCCTCTCTGCAGGTCAGAGTGAAACGGCCTGCCGATATTTGCAAACCGCCGTGGAATCCGCTCCTTCCGATCCTGTAGCGCATTTCTATCTCGGCAATGCACTGGCTGCTTTGCATCGGACCGCCGAGGCCTTGGAACATTACAACACCGCGGCGACTCTCGAGTCAGCTTCCACCACGCCCGATCACTCCCTCATGGATCAACTGGGCCAGAGAAAGCGGGAACTGTCAGCGCCCTGATCCGCCAGATTTGGCCCATTGATCCGCAGGGCCGCGACGGCACCAGTCCTCCCCGGTCATCCGACTGGCTATTCAAACCTGAATGTTTTGATGAATATCCAGTCCGCCGTCTGGTCTCCCGTTCTTGATTCAACCAAAAGCCTGATTCGGCGGCACTGCCTCGGAAGTATGACATGGCAAGTATGCCACTCAAATTTATCAGACTTCGCCAGGGCGGGTACACGCAAGGCGAGGACACCGGTAAATTGCCCCTCGCCTGATTGGGCGGTGATGACCAAATCCAGCCCGTCTCCTTTGGCCCAGCAATGGGAATAAGTCACTTCAATCCCCTGTGTGCCGGCGGGAACCGGCATTTCGAGCGCGCCCGGGGAAGCCAGCCCCCAGCCCTTCACCCCGTTTTGCACAAAGCGAAACGAATACCGGCCATTGGGCGTCGGTAGCACCGTGCTTGCGGGACGGATCAGTGCCGCCACCGCGAGAGGATCAATCTGGCTTTCCCCGACCGGAGACGGCAGATCGAAGGTTCCGTAGATCTGCTGATATATGATGGAAGGCGGGGGTAAATTGGCAGCAGGACGGGGCGGGGCCTGGTCTGCGAATACCAAATGCGGCAGGTGATAAAAGGTCTCGAAATCATTTCCCATGAAGACAAAGTTGGCTGCCGGCAGCGAATCCCCGCCGATGACAACTTCCTTTTTTTGATATAATTCTGGGGCCTGCGCGAATACTGAATACAGGCTATTGGCCAGATTATAGGCGGTTCGACCATAGTAATTGTCACGATGCACCCGGATGTTCAATTCCATTGGTAGCGAGACAATGAACATCGCGGCCGTTGCAACCTGTACCGTGGAAAGTCGGCGGGTTGACTCGCCCGCTTTCCAGCCCAGCGCAAGCACAGGGAGAAATGTCAAATATGCAGGGTACAACCAGCGGTATTCCTGCCGAAATGTGATACTCGCGGACAGCAGCAGGACGACGACCAAGCAGAGCAGGACCGCCAAGATCCGGAACGCAGCTAAGTCTACCCGCCAAGACCTGCTGGCCCGGTATGTCCGCATAAATGCGGAACAGAGCAAGAACAGACTTAAGATTGCAGCACATCCGGACAGTATTTTAGTCCAGGGTGTACTAGCACCAATATCCAGCACCGAAAGATTTGACGGACCGCGGTTAATACCCACCAAGTTGCTGGCTCCGTCGGCTAAAAACGTTGCCAGCTGAGCAAAATCGAAACCAATCGCTCTGGTCTCAGTGCCAACCAAAATCGGGGTGTGAAGATACAGCTTTTTCGCGAGCAGGTTGGCCGCCAGTGCGGCCAAAGCGCCGGCACCAGCCACCAAGCCGGCGGAACGATTGCGCTGGAAGACGAAGACCCCGGCGAGCAGACAGACACCGGCCAGCACCATGTAACGCTCATGGACATGCAGGATGATGAGGAAGGTGGCCACCAAAACGAGGGCCCAGACCAGCCTCGCGGTATCCATCAAGCGCAGCAATGCCCAGAGAAAGATGAGATAGCAGGTTATCGCCGATCCTTCCATCAGCGCCAATTCAGGTGTGATCAAATAGGCGGTGAAACGGTTGAATGCCGCAAGAATGGTAAGCCCCAAGGCTGAGATTGGTGAAACTTTAAGAACCTTCCAGAGCAGGAAGAAAAACAGAGTCGCATTGAGGGTGTGCAGCCCAACCCCAAGCATGATCAGTCGGCCATACTCTCCTCCCGTCAACAGGGCACAAACCCGGATGACCAGAGCCGTCACCGGCCGGAACTTCAGGAAGGAGATCATCAGGTCGTTGTACGTCCCAAACCCTTTTAAGGCCGCCGCGAAGCACCGGACGTCATCGCCCGCCAACACGTGAAATTGGGAGCTGTCGAGCCACCAGAGTTGGGCGAGAAAGAACGCCGGCAGGGCCGCCGCCCCTAGGACCAGCAGCCAGCACAGCCTCCGCCTCGTCTCGGGGCCGTTCATTGCCGCGGCCACGGCGTCGCCGGTTTGCCCGCCCTTTTGATTTTCCCGGGCATGTGGCGCGATAACAGCATCGTGTTGGGCGCATTGAGCCAGCTTCAAGCCAACCTTCAAGGCCCAACTGCGGCCCGGGGACCCCACCGCACCCGCGCCTCCCGTTGGCGCCAACGCCGCTCCCGTCCGCGGGAGCCGCGCCGCATTGACACGCCCTGCCCCGTGGTGAAACCTCCGGTCTTCCGCCGGACCCTCAGGCCCCCCGCCTGGCTCCGCAGTCTCCGATGCCCACCGCCTCCGCCGCTCCGCTCCCGCTGGTCTCGCTCATCATCCCCGCCTACAACGAGGAGGGCAATTTGCCGCTGGTGTATGAGCGCGTGACCGCCGTCGAGACGCTGCTCGCCGGCCGGTGCCGGCTCGAGATGATCATTCTGGACAACTGCAGCACCGACCGCACCCGGGAACTCGCCCTGGAGTTCTGCCACCGCTCCCCCCGGTGGAAATACCTGCGCTATTCGCGCAACTTCGGCGCCGAAGCCTCCCTGCTGGCCGGATTGGACCACGCCGGCGGCGATGCCGTCATCACCCTGTTTTCCGATCTGCAGGATCCGCCGGAGATGATCCCCCGGATGATCGAAATCTGGTCGCAGGGAGCCGAGGTGGTCTACGGCATCGTCGAGGAACGGAATGATTCCAGCCTGCTCAAGACCCTCGGGGCCAAGATTGGCTATCGGATGATCAACACCCTCACCGATTGCAAAATTCCGATCAATGCCACGGACTTCCGCCTGCTCGACCAACGGGTGGTGCAGACGCTCCGCACCCTGCGGGAACCCGACCGGTTCATGCGGGGCCTGGTCCATTGGGTGGGATACCGGCGGGAATCGTTCCTCTACAACCGGGCGGAACGGATGCATGGGAAGACCAACGCCAACCTGATCTATTGCGTGAAGCTGACCCTGCACGCCATCGTCTGCTTTTCCGCCAAGCCGATGCATTTTGCGGTGATCTTCGGACTGGTCACTACCTTTCTGGCCGGCCTGTTATCCTGCACCTACGTGGTGCTCTATTTTGTCCGGCCGGCTTTTCTGACTCCACCCCCACCCGGGTTGACCACCCTTTTGCTCATCTCCCTGCTCACCCTCGGGCTGAATTCCCTCTTCCTCGGCATCATCGGCGAATATGTCGGGCGGATTTACAACCAGGGCAAGGGCCGCCCCATCTATATCGTGGCGGAAAAGCGGAATCTTTCCGGAGAAGCTCCCGCGGCCTGAGCCCCGTCCCGCCCGGGCCGGGCGGCCCGGGGACGGCCGCGGGCCGGTTACGGCACCGGCACCGCAGGCAGGCTCCAGATCTGCTCGGCGTATTCGCGGATCGTGCGGTCGCTGGAAAACTTGCCGACCCGCGCGGTGTTGAGGACCGCCTGCCGGGCCCAGCCGGCCCGGTCGCGGTAGGCCAGATCGACCCGCGCCTGGGCGTCCGAATACGCCCGGAAGTCCGCGAGCAGCTTATAGGGATCGCCGCCGTTGAGCAGGCTGTGGTGCAGCACGCCAAACGCGCTGCCCTCCTTCGGCGTGAAATAGCTCGAACCCAGCCAGTCGACGACGGCGCGCAGCTCCTCGTCGCGGTGGTAGTAGTCCCACGGGTTGTAGCCGCGGGCGTCGAGCGCCGCCACTTCCTCGACCGTCAGGCCGAAGATGAAGATGTTCTCCGCCCCGACCTCCTCCAGCATCTCGACGTTGGCGCCGTCCAGCGTCCCGATGGTGAGCGCACCGTTGAGCATGAGCTTCATGTTGCCCGTGCCGCTGGCCTCCTTGCCGGCGGTCGAGATCTGCTCGGAGAGGTCGGCCGCCGGGATGATGCGCTCGGCCAGCGACACCCGGTAGTTGGGCAGGAAGACGACCTTCAGCTTCCCGCGGATCCGCTCGTCGGCATTGATGTGCGCGCCGATGATATTGATCGCATAGATGATGTTCTTCGCCAGATCGTAGCCGGGCGCCGCCTTGGCCGCGAACAGATACACGCGCGGCACCATGTCGAGGTCCGGGTTGTGCAGCAGGCGCCGGTAGAGCGCGAGGATGTGCAGCAGGTTCAGGTGTTGCCGCTTGTACTCGTGCAGCCGCTTGATCTGCACGTCGAACAGCGCGTCGGGCGAGACCGTGATGCCGCACTCGGCGTGGATCGTGGCGGCCAGGTCGACCTTGTTGGCCCGCTTCACGTCCATGAAGGCCCGCTGGAAATCGGGGCGGGACGCAAACTTCTCCAGGCCGCGCAGCCGGTCGAGGTCGCGCACCCAGGCGGCCGAACCCAGCGTCGCGGTGATCAGGTTCGCGAGGCGGGGGTTGCTCTTCAGCAGCCAGCGGCGCGGCGTGATGCCGTTGGTCTTGTTCTGGAACTTGCCCGGGTAGAGCGCGTCGAATTCGGGGAACAGGTGCTTTTTCAGCAGCGCCGTGTGCAGCGCGGCGACGCCGTTGACGGCGTGCGAGCCGACGACGGCGAGGTTGGCCATGCGGATGGATTTCGCCCCGCCCTCGTCGATGATCGAGCAGACGCTCTTCTTGTGGTCGTCGCCCGGCCAGCGGGCCTCGACCGTCTCCATCAGGCGGCGGTTAATCTCATAAATGATCTGGGTGTGGCGCGGCAACAGGCGGGTGAACAGCGGCAGGCCCCACTTCTCCAGCGCCTCCGGCAGCAGCGTGTGGTTGGTGTAGCCAAACGTGGCCGTGACGATCCCCCAGGCGCGGTCCCAGGGCAGCTCGTGCTCGTCCACCAGGATCCGCATCAGCTCGGCCACGGCGATGGCCGGGTGCGTGTCGTTGAGCTGCACGGCGACCAGGCCGGCGAAATTGTCCCAGGTGTTGCCCGGCGTGCGCAGGTGCCGGCGGATGATGTCGCGCAGGGAACACGAGACGAAAAAATACTGCTGCACCAGGCGCAGCTCCTTGCCATTCTCGGTCTTGTCATTCGGATACAGTACCTTTGAGACCGTCTCGCCGATCGCCTTCTCGCGCACGGCCTCGACGTAGCCGCCGCGGTTGAAGGCGGCGAGATCGAAGTCCTCGTTCGACTTCGACGCCCAGAGGCGGAGCAGGTTGACGGTCTTGGTGCCGAAGCCGGCGGTCGGGATGTCGTAGGGCACGCCGAGGATCGCCTTGGTGTCGACCCAGCGCTGGCGGTATTCGCCGCGGTTGTCGAAGACGTTTTCCACCCGGCCGTAGAGCTGCACCTGCTGGGTGTATTCCGGCCGCATCACGCCCCACGGGCTGCCGAAGATCAGCCAGTTGTCGGGACGCTCGATTTGCTGCCCGTCCACAAAGGACTGCTTGAACAGGCCGAACTCGTAGTAGATCCCGTAGCCGAGCGCCGGATAGTCCAGCGTCGCCAGCGAATCGAGGAAGCACGCCGCCAAGCGGCCGAGGCCGCCGTTGCCCAGCCCCATGTCCGTTTCCGCCTCGCGGATCTTCTCAAAGTCCTGCCCGAGCGCAGTCAGGGCCGCCCGCGCCGTCTCGTGCAGGCCGGTCGCATCCAGATTGTTGCCAAACAGCCGGCCCATGAGGTATTCGAGCGAGAAATAGTAGAGGCGGCGGACGTTGCTGGCGTTGTGCACCGCCTGCGTCGCGATCATCCGTTCGTGAATCTGCTCGCGCACGGCGTACGAGGTCGCGAGCCACCAGTCGCGCGGCGTGGCCGTGCCGGTGTCGCGTGCGAGACGCGCGGTGAGCTCGCGCACAATCGCATGCTTGAAGGCGACCACCGGGTCGTCGGTCGCACGGCGGTTCAGCGCAACCGGGGGACGGACCGGGCTGGATGCGGATTTGGCGGGAGTGGCGGAGATCTTTTTGGGCGCGGCGGACATGGTGTGAGCTTGGAGGGAAACAGGAACCGTGCCAGCCCAATGGTGGGAGCACGATGATTTGCAAAAAGGCCGGGTTCAGCGCTGGAAACGGCGGGCCAGTTCGCCATGGCCGAGCTCGATGTGGGTAAGACGGCCGGACGGGCTCGTCAGCGGCGCGCGACAGGCAAACAGCTCCGTGACGAGCGCCTGCATGACCGTTTCGCCGGCCACCGCCGGCAGGCGGACGGCCCGGGCGGCGGCCAGCCGGGCCAGTTGCTCGCGCGCCGCATCGGGATTTGCGCCCAGGGCGGGCCCCTCGCGCCAGGCCGCCACGAGGTCGCGCAGGAAGGGCCCGGCGTCCCCGGGCTCCATCCAGGCCGGCACGCCCTCAATGCGGAAAAAGCTGCGGCCGAACTCGACGATCTCAAAGCCGTGGCGGTTGATGAAATCCAGCCGGTCGAGCAGCAGCGCGGCGGCCACCGGGTCGAGCTCCAGCGGCACCGCAAAGAGCAGCCGCTGGTTCGGCACCGCGTGGTCCCGGAACTGCGCCTGCAGCCGCTCAAACCACACCCGCTCGTGGGCCGCGCGCCGGTCGAGCAGGACGAGGCCAGCCGGCGTCTCAAACAACGCAAACTCCCCGTGGGCCAGCCCGAGGTACCGCCAGCCCGCCGTGGCCTGCGGCCCGCGCCCGGTATGGACAATGGCCAGCGACGAGTTGCCCACCGCCACTGGCGGGGACGTCGTGGCGGGTGGCGCGATCACGACGGGCACACCCGCCGCGCTGGCCTTCGGCGTGGCCAGCAGCGCCGCCGGCCAGACCCGCGACTGGGGAGGAACGTTCAAGGTTGAAGGTTGGATGTTGGACGTTGCCGGCGGCATTGCCGCCGGTGCCGGCGCCGCCATTTCCCGCAGGCGGGCGAGCACGCTGCAGATCACAAAGCTGCGGACCGAGGCCTCGCTGCGGAAACGCACTTCGCGTTTCGCCGGATGCACGTTCACGTCCACCGCCGCGGGATCAATCTCCAGAAAGACAAACGCGAGCGGATAGCGCCCCTTCGGCAGCGCCTCGTGGTAACTCTCGATCAGCGCGTAGTTCAGGGTGCGGCTGTCGACCGGCCGCGCGTTGACAAACGTAATCATCTCATGCCGCGTCGCCCGGCCCGCCCCCGGCAGCCCGATCAGGCCGTGCAACCGCAGGCCCGGCTCCTCCGCCGCGATCGGCACCAGCTGCTCCCGGAGCTGCCGCCCGAAAATCTCCCCCACCCGGCCGGCCAGATCCGCGCACTCCGGCGAACGCAGCACCACCCGCCCGTCCTCGATCAGCGTGAACGCCACCGCCGGAAACGCCAGCGCGTAGAGCCGCACCCCCGTCACGATGTGCGCCGCTTCGGTCGCGTCGGTCTTCAGGAACTTCCGCCGCGCCGGCACCGAGTTGAACAGCTGCGCCACCTCGATGCGCGTGCCGGCCGGCCGGCCGCAGTCACGGACGTGCACGAACCGGCCGCCGTTGACGAGAATTTCCGTGCCGGCCTCCGCCCCGGCCGCGCGCGTCTGCAGGGTGAAACGCGAGACGCTCGCAATCGAGGGGAGCGCTTCGCCGCGAAAGCCAAACGTCGCCAGCCGGTTCAAATCGTCCGCCTCGGCAATCTTGCTCGTCGCATGCCGCTCCAGCGCGAGCAGGGCGTCGTCGCGCGCCATACCCGGGCCGTTGTCCTCGACCCGGATGAACGAGCGGCCGCCGTGGGCGAACTCCACCTCGATCCGCGTGGCGCCGGCGTCGAGGGCGTTTTCCACGAGCTCCTTCACGACCGCGGCCGGCCGCTCAATCACCTCGCCGGCGGCGATCTGATTGGCAACCCGGTCGGGAAGGATGCGGACGTTCGGCATGGGTCGGCGGCTAGCCAATCACGGAATGAGGTCCCGACGGAAGCGCGGAATCATCCCGGAGCGAACCGGTTCCGGTCCCCGTGCCGGCGTCACGCCTGGAGCGCCTTGCGCCAGCGGGCCAGCTGACGCCGGATCTGGACCGGACCGGGCATGCCGGTGCCGCGGCGCCGGGCCATCGCGCGTTTGAGGTCAAAGACCTGCTGCCAGTCGGACCCGAACGCCGGATGGATCTTCCGGACCTCGGCCGTGGGCAGGCGGTCGAGCCGCACCTGGTTCCGCTCCGCGAGCTTCACCACCGCGCCGACCGCGTGATGCGCCTTCCGAAAAGGCACCCCGCGCTCAACCAGGTAGTCGGCCAGATCCGTGGCGAGCAGCGCCGGGTCGCCGGCCGCCGTTTCACACCGCGCCCGGTTGACGGTCAGGCCGGCCAGCGTGCCCGCCAGCACATCCGCGCAGAGCGCCACCTGGTCGAAGCTGTCGAAGACCGGCGGTTTGTCCTCCTGGAGGTCCCGGTTATACGTCAGCGGCAGGCCCTTGGTGAGCGTGAGCAGGGTCTGCAGGTTGCCCTGCAGCCGCGCCGCCTTGCCGCGCAGCAGTTCGCACGAATCGGGATTCTTCTTCTGCGGCATCAGCGAGGAGCCGGTGCAGAAGGCATCGGGCAGGCTGACAAAACCGAATTCCGTGCTCGACCACAGGATCAGGTCCTCCGCGAGCCGGGAGACATGACCGCCGAACAGCGCGCAGGCCGCGGCAAACTCGACGTAGCCGTCGCGGTCGGCGACGGCGTCCATCGAGTTCGGGGTGACCCGCGGCTTCCCGCGGGCATCGACGAAGCCGAGCAGCCGGGCCGTGAACTCCCGGTCGATCGGCAGCGTCGTGCCCGCCAGCGCGCCGCTGCCGAGCGGGCACCAGTTGACATGGTCGGCCACGGCGGCGAACCGCGCCACATCGCGCCCGAGCATCTCCATCCAGGCCAGCAGGTGGTGCGCCAGGGGCACGGGCTGCGCGCGCTGCAGGTGGGTGTAGCCGGGGATCGGCACCGCGCCGTCCCGCGCGGCCACCGCGAGCAGGGCGCGCTGGGTGCCGCGGATCTTTTCGCCGAGCACCCCGCAGGCGTGCTTGAGAAACAGCCGCATGTCCGTCGCGACCTGGTCGTTCCGGCTGCGGGCCGTGTGCAGCCGCGCCGCAGCCGGCACGCGCTTCGTCAGCGCCTGCTCGATGTTCATGTGGACATCCTCGAGGGCGGTGTCCCAGGTAAAGCGGCCGGCGTGGATGGCGGCGAGGATGCGCTCGAGTCCCGCGTGGATCTCCGCATGTTCCCGCGCGGAGATCAGCCCGACGCGGGCCAGCATGGCCGCGTGCGCCTGGCTGCCCGCGATGTCGAAGGGCGCGAGCCGGCGGTCAAAGGACACCGACTCGCTGAACTGCAGCATCAGCTTGGCGGGACCGGCGGAAAAACGTCCGCCCCAGGTGGCGTGGGATTGCTTGGCCATGAAGGAAAACGCCAGCACAGTCCAGCGTCCGCCCCGGCGCAACGCGAAAGAAGGGTTGCCCGTTTGCGGATGCCATGCCACGCTGTCCCCGCATGCCCCGCCCCGTTTCCCTTGCCGCGCTCTGCGTGTTCCTGGCCGTCACCGCCCTCAACGCGGCCCCCACCGACGCGGTGCTGGTTGCCGGCGCCAAGACGTCCCTTTACCTGAACCGCCTGACCCTCGACCCGCTTCCGCTCCGCCGGTCCGGCACCCACTTTGAATCGAACTACGTCGTCCGCGTCTTCCCGGTCTTTTTCCTCGGCGAAAGCGGGCGGTTCTCCATCGACCTGCCCGAAGCAGAACTGGCCCGCCTCCAGTCGGGCGCCACCATCAGCTTCACCGGTCAGGCCGAGAACTCGGACCACGAGAAACGCCGGGTCACCGGAACCGCGACTGCGGAGGACGCGGCCTCCGGACGGATCAACGTGAAGATCATTGTCAGCTCCAGCCTCACCCTCGCCTTCGACACCACCTACCGCTTCACCGGCAAGTGAAAAACCGGCGGCGCTCAGACCAGCCAGTGGAAGACGACCGGTTTCGCGATGGCGGGATGCAGGCTGCGGTGCACGGGGCAGTTGAGCGCCGCGCGCTCGAGCAGGCCGGCGGGCAGCGCCTCGGCCCGGACGGGCAGCCAGTATTCCGCCGCCAGCCGTACGATGCGGCGCGGGGCGTCGTCGGACATCTCCTTGGTGATCTCGTAGCGCAAACCGCGAAGTTCGACACCGTGTTTGCGGGCGGCCATGGCCATGGTGGTGGCCACGCAGGTCGCCAGGCTGGTCGCAACCAGATCGGTGGGCGAAAACGCTTCACCCCGGCCCTGGTTGTCCTTGGGCGCGTCGGTCGTGAGCGTGCCGCCCGACGGCGTGTGGTTCGCCACACAGTGCAGGTCGCCCTGATATTCCCCGGTGATTTTGACCATGGCCGGACAGTCTGGGCCGAAATCCGGCCGCGGCAATCCCAAGTTGTCACCCCCACGCGCCCGGGCAACTGGCGCGGTGGGCGGGACTCGAACCCGCGACCGACGGTTTAGAAAACCGTTGCTCTATCCGCCTGAGCTACCACCGCAATCAGCTTTGGGCCCTGGCCTGCGCCACCGGGCATCGCAGGCTTGGTCCGGCGAGACATCCCCTTGGCGCACTTCGCCCCTCACGGCAAGACAAACACCCGGCACGCCTGCCCGGCCGCCAGAACCAAGGCGAACCACGCAGCCGCGTTACCGCCTCTCCGCCGGAAACCATCCGAACCCGGCCGGACTCCGCCGATTTCAACCGGCGCAGTCGCGAAAACAACCGGACTCAGGCTTTGACGACTAGGCCCGCCTTGATCGCCTTGACCGAAACCCAGATGCGTTTGGTGCCGCCATTGGGCATGACCACCCGGACGCGCTGGAGGTTCGGGCGGAACTTGCGCTTGGTGATGCTGGTCACGTGCGTCCCGATGCCCCCGCTCTTCTTGGACTGACCCTTGCGGTGAATGATCGAGCCCTTGACGGGACGCTTGCCGGTGATTGCACAGATTCTGGCCATGGTTTTGAGTTGGTTAAAGGGTCAGCAATAAAGACCCGCTTCCGGCCGAAGCAAGGGCTATTTTCACCCCCGCCCGGCCCGGAGGCGGCGGGTGTATCCTCGCACTGGAGGCAACCCGTCCGCGGCTCACTCGAACCCGAGCAGGCTGAGGCCCCAGCTGCGGGCCTGCGCGAGCACCGCCGGGCGGTCGAGCATGATGACGCGTCCGGCCTCGAGTGCGGCAGCACGCACTCCCGCCTCCCGCATCACCTCGAGGGTCCGCATCCCGAAGCAGGGCACGTCGAAACGGTAGTCCTGGGCCGCCTTCACCGTCTTGACGAACAGCGCCTCGTCCGCCTTGAAGCCGCCCGCGCGGCGGATCATCTCGTCCGTGCCCTCGTAGGCCTCCACCGCCAGCACGGTGCCCTTGCGGACGACACAGCCCTGGCCGATGTCGAGACGGACGCATTCCCGCGCAATCTGCACGCCATGAGCGACGCTCTCGGCCGCGATGGGAAACGTCCGCCCCGTCATGCAACCGGCCACTGCCAGCTGGTCGTCCAGAAAGCTGCGGGCGTCGAGGAGGGTGACGCCAATCCGCTCAATCTCGGCGGCGATGGCGCCAAAGATCGTCTCCGCATTGCGCCGTTTCAGGGACAGCAGAATGCGGGTGGCCTTGAGGTCGGGATGCAGCCCCTTGAACAGCCGCCGAGGTGTGATCTGGCCGGCCATGATTGCGGAGCCCGCCCCGAAATCCTCCAGGGCCGCGAGCATTTTGCCCAGCTGACCCACCAGCAACACCCGCCGGTCCGGCTCTGCAAACGAGTCCACCAGGTCCTGTGGGGTTTCCTCCGCAAAGGCGACCAGCCGCAAAGGCAGACCCGCCGCCCGGATCGCCCGGGCCACCAGTTGCGGATAAAGACCCTGCCCGGCGATCAGGACGACGGGGCGCCGGGGGTCGAAGCTAGCGGGCAGAAAGGCGGAGATCACGCTGCAGACAGAAGGCTGAAAAACGGAAAGACTGAATCAAAAACGTCAGGAATGATATGTGGGGTGTATACCCACCCCGAAGTTGGCCCGGCATATGCTAGGGTGTTAACCCTAGAAAATCTTTCATTCGAGCAAGAAAATAGTTGACTCATCACAACCAGCGCATAGGTATTTCACCCTAGACAGCAAGCCCGACCAACGAACTATTCTCCAAGTATTACATACTTCTCACTTCAAATTACTTAACTAGGAGAAATCCCATGCTCACATCAGCCACAGACCCCAGACAGCGCGGAATCGGGACTTTGGGTTGGGCGAAATCCTCAGCTTCCACCGCGCCTTTTGCCACGCAGAAGCTCCTTGTACCGGCCGAAGTTCGTGTCGTCAAAACCGCCCCCCAGATCCAGCCCGTTCCCTTTCCCGCTCCGATCCCTGCCACCCAGAAGTCTGCCAACCCGTTCATTGCCGAAATCGTGGTTCAGGCCGGGCCGGTTGAATCGTCCGAAGCGTCGCAGGATCTCGCCCAGCTTGTGCCAGCCGCCCTGGAAAAGTCTGGTTCCGGGCAGATTCACGCCAAGGTGCTGCTGGTCCAGCACGCCCAGACCTTTCGGCAGGCCCGCTCCCTCGTCTTTGGCGGCACTGACTTCCATGTGCTGCCCATCAGCGATGAAACCCAAGTGGACACTTTTCTGGCCCGCGAAATCGTCGATGTCATCTTGGCAGACTGCCGGGGTGCCAAGGAGTGCGGTCTCGCGGTCGCGGAAAAGTTCCGTCATGCCCAGCCCACCGCCAAGGTCGTACTGGTGGTCGACCATCTCGAACTCCGTTCCGTGGTGAAAGGAATTCGCCTGGGCCTGAAGGACATGCACGCCCTGCCGCTGAACATTGAGGCGCTGCTGGCCAATCTGGCGGATTTCGCCTCGGTCTCCGACCAATACCGCAAGGCGTTTTGCGGCGCAGCGGCCACGCAGTTGGTGGATTTCCTCCTGCCCCCGATCCGCGGGGGCAAATCCGCTTCGGCGGCCAAGGCGCCCGCCGAAATCTTGACCGTTGCCGAGCCTGCGACCCCGGTCATCGCTTCCAGCCGCAAGAGTCCCGAACCCTCAAAAATGGCCGAATTGCGGGCCCAGCTGGCGGCGGAAAATACCGCCATCCAGGCGCGCCAGGAAGAGTTGGACCGGCGCGAAGCCGCGCTGGCCAAGCAGTCTGAACTCGCCCGGAATGAACTGGCCCTGGCCCGGGCCGCCATCGCCGCGCAGGAAGCGGCCGCCAAGCAACAGGCCGAGCAGGCCAGGTCGTTGCTGGCCGAAACCTCCGCGACGTCGGGCCACAAGTCGGAAGAGATGGTCAGGACCGCCCGCCTGCTTGCCGAACAGCAGGCCGAGCAGGCCAGCCGGGCCGCCGAACTCTCCCAACAGCAGACCGAGCTGGCCCGGGCCGAGGCGTCCCTGAGCGCCGCCCGCGCCGCGATCGAATCCGAACAGGTCCGGTTGCAGGAAAGGGATAAAGCCTACCTCACCGCCCGGGCCGAGCTCAAGCGGACCGAGCAGCAGGCGCGGTTTCAGGCTTCCGAGCAGAGCCAGGCCGAACTGTCCCGGGCCCAGGCCGCCCTGGCCGAGGAGCGCCAGAAGACCTCCGCCCAGCAGCTGGAGGAACAGCGGCATCGGCAGCAACTGGAGCAAGAGCTGCACACCCTGCGGCAGAACATGGAGGCGGAACGGACCGCCCGTCTGACCGCTGAAGCCGCCGCCGAAGTCCGTCGCGCCTCCCTGGCGCAGGACGAAACGAAGCTTAAATTTGAACTCGCCCGGATCTCCGCGGTGGAAGCGCGCGCCAAGGAAGTGGAAGCCCGCCTGACCACTGAAAAGCTGCGGCTTGAGCAGCTGGTGGCCGAACGCACCGCCGCGATGCAGGTGCGGGAGACCGTCCTCCGGCAACAGGAGGCGAAGCTGCAGGCCGAAGCCGCCCGGGCCTCCTCGCTCGCCGCCGGCCAGCTGCGCCAGTCCGGCATGAAGCTCGAACGCGAACAGGCCGAGCTCGCCAAGGTCCGCGCCTTCTATTCCCTCAAGCTGGCGGCGCTGGAAAAGACCGAGGCCGAGATCGAAATCAAGCGCCAGCGGGCGGCCAAGGAGCTCCGCTTCCCCGAGGCCGCGGCCCGGGCGCAAAAGACTTCCACCGCCGCCGCCACCCGCGACACCACTTCCCGTGTGCAGACGACCCTCCCCACCGGATTCGGGGTCTTCGCCCGGCGGCCGGCGGCCTCCGACGAGTCGTCTCCCCTCCTGCAGCCCGCCCTGTGACCGGCGGAGAGGCACCGGTCCGACCACCCCTGGTCGAACCGTCCGGGACTTCGACTTTCTTCACCCAACCTGCGCATGCCGGACGGAGCCGAACCCTCGACCTGTTTCCTGGAACTGGGCGAACACACCGCTGTTCTGGCCCGGGCCCAACTCGGCTCCGCCCCCCGGCTCATCACGGACCTGCGTGAAATCTGGTTGGGGGATCCCGGAACCGCCCCAGTGGAAATCCGCGAATTTTTCCAGTCCCACACGCCGGCCGAGGCCGTCCTGCTGCTGCGGCCGCACGGTCGCAGCGTTCTGCGGGCCACGCCAGATCAGGCCATGAAAATCAACGCGCCGGCCGCCGTGCGCCAGTTGCTGCTGGGCCGGTTTGGCAGCTCCGGTGCGCAGGCCCCGTGGGCCTGGTGCGCCAGTGACTCCGGCCTGCCTCCGTCCGTCGGGCAGATCTGGCTGCTCGATGTGCTGCTCGCTCCCGGCGGAGGGGAGTCCTTCGAACAGCTCCAAGCCTGGGGGATCAGCCCGCTCCGCTGCCAGTCCTCCCGCCTGACGCTGGCGGGAGCGCTCGCGGTGTCAACGCTCGCGTGGATTTGACCCACCTTTGCTCGTATACAATTGACCCACCCCCGGACGAGCAAAGCGATGGATTATTTCTTTTTGGTGGGCGGGCCTCCTTTGGTTGAGTCAGGCAGGGCGACGGCCCCGGGGAA
>CAIQQB010000120.1 GCA_903873805.1 uncultured Opitutia bacterium
CTTCTCGATCGGGCCGTACACCATCGGGCTGGTCTGCTCGTCGAGCTCGGGGTCGGGGCACATGCCGTAGACCTCGGACGTGGACGGGAAGATGATGCGCTTTTTGTATTTCGCGCAGAGGCGGATGACGGCGAGGTTGGATTCGAAATCGAGCTCGAAGACGCGGAGCGGGTCCTTGACGTACTGGGCGGGGTTGGCGATGGCGACGAGCGGGAGGACGGCGTCGCATTTCTTGACGTGGTATTCGATCCACTCGCGCGAGATGGTGACGTCGCCCTCGACGAACTTGAAGCGGGGGTTGCCGAGGCAGTTGCCCAGCTTGTGGTCGCCGACGTCCATGCCGAAGACCTCCCAGTCTTTCTGCTTGAGGATGGCATGGGTCAGGGAGCTGCCGATGAAACCGTTGGCGCCGAGGATGAGGACTTTGATGGGCATGAGGGGGAAAGGTTAGCCACGAAAAACGTGAAAAGGCACGAAAAAGAATCGGGGCGGCCCGGGCGCGATTTGTAGGGGCGCAGACTTGCTGCGCCCTGGCGTGGAGGAATGACACCCGAGTTCGGGGTGGGTCTGGCATTCCGCGCCCGGCCCACCTCAGAGGGCGCAGCAAGTCTGCGCCCCGACAAAACCACGATGACTTAGGGGAGACACCTTAGGGCGTCGGCGAGCGACGCCCCTTGTTGCTACAGGATTTGGCCGACACGCAACTCGGTCGCCGACGTTCCGCGCCACTCGGTTTTGGTCAGTTCGAGGGCACCGTCGGCGGTGGCGACCACGAGCGGCGCGAGCGAGAGCACTTCGCCGGGACGGCCGCGCCGGCCGGAGGCCGCGGGCGAACCGGGTTCGGCCCACCAGACCATCAGGCGCGCGCCTCCGACATCGATGAACGCGCCGGGATATGGGTCGGTGACGGCGCGGATGAGATTGAAGATTTGCCCCGAAGTCTGCGTCCAGTTGATGCGGCCGTCCTCGGGCGTGCGGCCGCCGAAAGTGGTGACCTGCGACTCGTCCTGGGGCGTTTCGGTCGCGGTGCCGGTGAGGAGGGCGTCGATCTGGCGGGCGAGCAGGGTGCGGGCGCAGGGGAGGACTTTGCGGAAGGCCTGCTCCGCGGTGTCGCGCGGGCCGATGGCGACGCCCTCCTGGTCGACAACGGCGCCGGCGTCGGCGGATTTCACCATGCGGTGGAGGGTCATGCCGATCCGCGGCTCGCCGTGGAGGACGGCCCAGTTGATGGGGGCGCGGCCGCGGTATTTTGGGAGCAGCGAGCCGTGAATGTTCCAGGCGCCGAGCCGCGGCAGCGCGAGGATCTTCGTGCCGATCATGTGGCGGTAGTAGACCGAGAGGATCAGGTCGGGCTGCAGCGCGGCGATTTTTTCGCGCCACTCGGGATTGTTGACCGAGTCCGGGGTAAACACGGGCACGCCCCGCTCGCGGGCGGCGAGGGCGGGCGTTTTGAACCAGATCTTTTCGTGCGGGTTGTCCTGATGGGTGATGAGGGCGACGACCTGGTCCCCGCGTTCCAGCAGGAGAGACAGGCAGGCGTAGCCAACCTCGCTGTAGCCGAAGAAAAGGATGCGCGGGCGGGCGGTCATGGGATCAAAGGCGGGGGGCGTCAGCGAGCCACGCCCCGACCGGGCGGAGAAGGCAGGGTGGGGACGCGCTCACTTCGTCTCGAGCATTTCCCGGACGTGATAGCGCTGGCGGGCGCGGACGACCTGGTAGGTGCGGCCGACGTATTCGCCGATCAGGCCGATGCCGATCATCGTCACGCTGATGAGGAAAAACAGGATGCCGAAAAGGGTGAACACGCCGTTGGTGTCATCGTGCAGGAAGAGGCGCATGTACGCGAGCACCAGCACGAGCAGGAAGCTGCCCACGGCACAGGCCATCGCGAACATCGTGAAGACCTGCAGCGGCGCGAGCGAGAAGCCGGTGATGAGGTCGAAGTTCAGCCGGATGAGCGCGTAGAACGAGTAGTTCGAGACGCCGGCGTGGCGCTCCTCGTGTTTCACCCCGACCTCGGCGGGGTGGCTGGAAAAGCTGTAGGCGAGGGCCGGGATGAAGGTGTTGATCGCGCCGCTGCGCACGATGGCATCGATGATCGGGCGCGAATAGGCGCGCAGCATGCAGCCCTGGTCGGTCATCTCGATGCTGGTGGTCTTCTCGCGGACGCAGTTGATGATCTTCGAGGCGTAAGTGCGGAACAGCGAGTCCTGCCGGTTTAGCCGGTAGCCGCCCACGTAGTCGTGCCCGGCGGCGATTTTTTCAAGGAGCTTGGGGATTTCCTCGGGCGGATTCTGGAGGTCGGCGTCGAGGGTGATGATGACCTCGCCGCGCACGCGTTCGAAGGCCGCCATGATGGCCATATGCTGGCCGTAGTTGGAATTGAAGTCGATCACCCGCGTCACATCGGACCGGGCGGCGTGCTGGGCCCGGAGCAGCTCGAGGGAGCGGTCGTGCGAGCCGTCGTTGGTGAAGATGACCTCGTAGCTGCGCCCAAGCTGGTCGAGCACGGGATAGAGACGCTTGAAAAGCGTGGGCAGGTTGAGCTCCTCGTTGTAAACGGGAATGACGACGGAAAGGAAGACGGTGGAAGTCACAGGCGCGGAAGGGACACCGGGGTTGATAGCAAAGTTCCGCCGGGGCGCAAGGCTGCGGGTGGCATGACGATTGGGGTAGGGACGTCACTCCGTGGCGTCCGCGGACGGCTCGGAGAGCCGTCCCTACCTGGGTGCTTGCTGTTACACCTTTGGGGCAAGGATGGCGACGAGGGCGGTGACGACCCGGGTGACATCGGCGCGGGTCATGGCGGGAAAGAGCGGCAGCGTGAGGAGATTGCGGCCGGCGTATTCGGCGTGGGGGAAGTCGCCGTCCTTCCAGCCAAGCCGCCGGTAGAGAGCGAAGCGGTGGATGGCCGGATAGTGCACGCCTGTGGCGATGCCGGCCGCGTGCATCGCGGCCATGACGTCGGCGCGGGTGAGCGCGAGGGTTTCTTCCGGCAGGACCACTTGGAACATGTGCCAGTTGCTCTGCGTGAAATCGGCGACGGGCAGGCGCAAGGCGAGCACGGCGGCCGCGCGGGCGGCGAATTCCGCGAAGTAGGCGCGGGCGAGCTCCCGGCGCTTTTCGGTGAATTCGGCGAGGTGGGGCAGCTGGCCGAGGCCGACGCGCGCGGCGACATCGGTGAGGTTGAATTTCCCGCCGAGCACCTCGACCTCCATGCCGTCCTGACCGGTGCGGACGACGCCCTGCAGCCGGTATTGCTCGGCGAGCTTCGCCTCGCGCTCGTCGTTCATCACGAGACAGCCGCCCTCGATGCAGGTGATGTTCTTGTTGGGATGAAAGCTGAACGACACGAAGTCGCCGAACGCCCCGATGCGCCGGCCGCGCCAGGTGCTGCCGAACGACTGGGCGGCGTCCTCGATGACGCGCAACCGATATTTGTGGGCGAGGGCGTTGAGCCAGTCGCGATCCACGGGCAGGCCGGCGAGGTCCACCGGCAGGATCGCCCGGGTGGCCGGGGTGATCGCGGCCTCGACGCGGTCGAGGTCGAGGTTGCGCGTGATGGGGTCGATGTCGACGAACACCGGCCGGGCGCCGACCTCGAGGATGACGTTGCTCGTCGCGACCCAGGACAGCGGCGTGGTGATGACCTCGTGGCCGGGACCGATGCCTGCGAGGCGCAGCGCAATCTCCATCGTTCCGGTGCCGGAATTGAACACGCGCACCGGACGCCCGCCAAAATATTCGGAGAGCTTCGCCTCAAACGCCTTCACCTGCGGACCGGACGTGATCCAGCCGGAGCGCAGGACCTCGCACACGCCGGCGATGGTTTCGTCGTCGATGGTCGGGCGGGTGAACGGCAGGAAAGGCTCGGTCGGTTGGGTGGGGTTGGGCATGTCAGGGTTGGTTGCTAAACAGGATGTGGTCCGGGCTCTCCGCGAGCTTAAGATAATGGAATGACGGGTCGGCAAACAGCAACGGCGGGCCGGCGTCTGCCTGCGCGGTTCCGGGCGGGGCCTCGACATCCCGTCTCCTGGCGACGGCATAGACGCGGCCCGGCTGCGACCACAGGCGGCGGAAGTCGGCCTCGTTCATGAACCGTCCGCTGGCCTGCGCGGCGGCGTCCTCCTCGACCTCGAGCTCGCCCTTGCCATCCACGACGTCGACCGTGCGTCCGGCGTAGAAGGTGAAATCGTGGAAAAAGCTGTGGTAATGCAGTACCCGGTCCCCGGCCTGCGCGTGCGCCTGCACATAGAGCGCGAGATCCCGGGTGCCGGGCTTGTTGAGCTGGGGCGCGGCGAACTGGAGGCCGACGAACATCGCCGTCACGGTCGCCGCCACCGCGGCGAGCGCGGGCCGCGGACCGTGCCGCTTGGCGACCCACGGGGCCAGGATGCCGCCGAGCAGGAGCACCGCCGCCATCGTGAAGGCGGGTGCCTGCAGCGTCTGCGCCTGGTCGGCGTCCATCCGGACCAGCGCCGGACGCGAGACGACCACGACCAGTGCGACCGCCAGCAGGCCGCAGACGAACGCGAAGACGCCCAATCCGGCGCGGAGCCGTTTGGCGCCCTTCGCGGCTTCGATTGTCCGCGCCAGCCACGGGCCGATGAGCACGGCGAGCGCGGGGAAGATGGGCAGGATGTAGGGCGCAAGTTTGGAATGGGAGGCCGAGAAAAACAGGAAGATGAAGCCCGCCCATGTCACGAAGAACCACGCTTCGGCGTTCTCCGCCCGCCGCGCCCAGCCGCCGCGCAGGGCGTCGCGCCCGGCCGCCCAGAGGAAACCCACCCAGGGGAAAAGACCGAGCAGCACGATTGGGATAAAATACCACCATTTCGCCGGATGGCCGGTGGCGGTGTCGGTGAGGAAGCGCAGGAAGTGTTCGTAGACGATGTAGCGGTGCGCCCAGGTGGGGTTGCGCAGGGCGGCCAGCACATGCCAAGGCGCGGCGATCGCGAGGAAGAGCAGCGCGCCTGTCGGCAGGTGAAGCGGACGGAGACGTTTCCACTGGTTGAAGACCAGCAGCCAGAGAAACATGACGGCGCCGGTGACCAGGAAGCCCATGAAGCCCTTCGTCAGGGTCGCGAGCGCCATGGCGATGTAGAGCTGGTAGAACAGCCAGCGGCGCCGCGGGCCGGCCGGCTCGCGGACGGCGAGGAGGAAGCTGAACAGCGCCCAGGCCATGAAGACCGACACCGCCATGTCGAGGATGGGGATGTGCCCGACGACGAACCAGAGCACCGAGGTGCCGAGCACGACAGCGGCGGCGAGACCCGCGGTGCGACCGTGGAGCCGGCGCGCGGCGGTGTAGGTCAGGAGCACGCCCCAGAGCGCGAACAGCACCGGCACGGCGCGGACGGCCCACTCGTTGAGGCCGAAGAGCCGTTCGCTGGCGGCGGTGACCCAGTAGACCAGCGGGGGTTTCTCGAAGTAGTTCACGCCGTCGAGGCGGGGGGTGACCCAGTCACCGGTCACGAGCATTTCGCGGGGGATTTCGGCGTAGCGGCCCTCGTCGGGATTGCTGAACGGGTAGCTGCCGAGGCGGAAAAAGAAGAGCGCTCCCAACGCGAGGGCGAGCAGTGCGAGATCGCGCCACCAGGAGGAAGCAGGGGAGGATGGACTCATGCGGGTGACACTCCGCAGCAAGCAGCATCCGGGGCCGTCTAGTCACGCCCAAACCGGACCCGGTCTTCGCGGGGTTAGACGGTTGGCGTAGGCTGGATCAGCCGCGGGGTGTCTTGGACGGTGGAGCGCATTGCCCCCAATGCGCTGATTGAATCGCATCAGCACATCCCGCGCTCAACCCGCTTTTTTCCTCCGCGAAGTAAAACGCCAGCCGTCCGCCGGTGAATCGCCTCCCATGAACACGTCAACTATTGGTTGACATGTTAGTGGGGACGATCCGGGCAAAATCGGGGCCTGCAACCGAAATGGGGTCGGGGCGGAGTGAGCGTGTGGTAAGGGGATAAAATGGGGCCGGGGCGCCCTCTCCCCGGTCTGACGCGGCGGGGGCGCCGCGTCCCCATGGGCCGGCGCGGGGTGAGGGCATCTCGCCTATAATTTCAGACGAAGGCATGGGACATGGGGCGGTTGCGCCGGAAAGCCGAGCGGAGTTTAACTATTTCTTAACGCCTTTCGCCGGCGTTTTAATTACCTGCCGCCGGCCGGGGTGATAGGATGGGGTGTGATGCAAACCTGCGACCTTGCCCTGCCCGCCGATTTACCGCCGGAGTATCCGGTGGCCGTCGGTCCGTTGGACAACGTTGCCTGCTGCCGCGACCTGTCGGCGACCAAACGCGAGCCGGTCACGGAGGCGGAGTTCCGCCGTGGACAGGTGCTCGACGGGCGTTTCTTCATCACCGAGGTCCTCTGCTGCGCGGGCATGGCGACGATTTACAAGGCGCAGGACCTGGAGAACCGCCGACGTCCGGTCGTGGTGAAGATTCCGCTCGCCCACTACGAAAGCGACGCCGCCTGCCACCAGCGTTTCCGCCGCGAGGAGTCGGTCGGGCTGAGTCTCGACCATCCGCTCCTGTTGAAGTTCATCCCGACCGAAGCGGACCGGAGCCGGCTCTACCTCGTGACCGAGTTTGTGGCGGGCTGCACGCTGGAAGACATTCTCCAAAAACACGGCCCGCTGGCGGAGGCCGACGCGCTGCGGATCACCAGCGTCCTGGGCGAGGCCGTGCAGGCCATGCACGATCAGGGCGTGGTTCACAACGACCTCAAGCCATCCAACGTCATGATCGGTCCGGACGGGACCCTGCGCCTGATGGATTTCGGTCTGGCCACGCGGCTGGCGGACCGGCGCGGGCTGTTCGGCTCCTTCGTGCCGGTGTTTGGCACGCCGCAATACATGGCGCCGGAGCAGGTGCGCAACCGGCGCACGGATGTGCGGACCGACGTCTATTGCCTCGGCGCGATGCTGTTTGAAATGCTCACGGGCCGGGTGCCGTTTCACAGTGACGACGCCTGGGAGAACGTGCGCCACCGGCTATCCGGCGATCCCGCGGCCCCGCGCAGACTCAACCCGGTGGTGTCGGAGGCGGCCGAGGAAATCGTGCTCCACGCGCTGCAGCGCAAGCCCGAGGACCGCTATCCAACCGTCGCGGCCTTCCGGTCCGAGCTCGACATGCCGGAAGCGGTGCGGGTGACGGGCTATGCGCGCCGCCTGAAGACGCCCCGGTGGCGGTTGACCCTGGAGCAGACGCAGCTGCTGTACGGCGTGGTGTTCGGGGTGGGCGGAATCAGCTTTCTGATCGGGGCCTTTATCTTTCTGAGCCACAATCTGGGCAAACGGTGAGAAAGTGGCCAAGGGTGGGAGGGCCAAATCCCGCTTCTTCCGTAGCGGGCTACGGGGAGCCAAGTCGGGCGTGCATTGAACCTGCGGTTGGATCCTCCGGCAATTGTTCAATCCGGAGAACGAGGAAGAGAACGAGAAAGATTTTATTCGAAGGCAAGACCGTGGGGTGAGGGCACCCCGCCCACATTTTTGGAAAGGACCGAGCTTTAATGGAGCCGGGGCGCCCTCGTCCCGGAAAGACGCGACGGGGGCGTCGCGTCCCCAGGTGGCGAAGCGGACCTAGCGGGGCCAGTCCTGCTCTGGTGGCTAACGCCGATTCTTTCGCAGGGTCGACTGGTGGCCGGCCTTCGGAGGCCGGTCAGAGACCGGCCTTACGGTGCCGGCCGGCTTACTTCGCCAGCGCGCGGTTGAGGGCGCTGACGACGGCCTTGATGCTGGCGAGTTCGATATTGGTGTCGATGCCGGCGCCGTAGCAGGTGCGTCCGCGGTCGGTCTTGAGCTGGATGTAGCTCACGGCGCGCGCCTCGGCTCCGGTGCCGAGCGAGTGCTCGGCGTAGCTGAGCACGTCGAACTTGGGCAATGCGGTGGTGCCGAGCGCGGAGACGAAGGCGGCGATGGGGCCGTTGCCCGTGCCATTCAGCGCGTGCGGCGTGCCGTCGATGGTGACCGCGATCTCGCATTTCACGGCGCTGTCGCGCTCGGTCGTGCGGAAGCGCTGGAGCGCGACGGGCGCGGCGCGGTCGAGGTACTCGCGGCGGAAGACCTCATGGACCTCCTGTGGCGTGAGCTCGGTGCCCTTGGCGTCGGCCAGATCGTTGATCAGGCGGCCGATCTCCTTGTGCATGAGCTTGGGCAGCTGGTAGCCGAACTCGTGCTCGAGCACGTAGGCGACGCCACCCTTGCCGGACTGGCTGTTGATGCGGATGATGGCTTTGTAGCTGCGACCGACATCGGCGGGGTCGATGGGAATGTAGAGCACGTCCCAAGGCGCGCCGGGCTTCTGGGCGGCCCAGGATTTCTTGATGGCGTCCTGATGGGAGCCGCTGAAGGCGGTGAAAACCAGCTCACCCGCGTAGGGGTGGCGCGGATGCACCTCGAGGCGCGTGCAGCGCTCATAGACCTCGCGGAGATGGTTGATGTCGCCGAAGTCCAGCCCCGGGTGGATGCCGTGGGTGTAGAGGTTCAGGGCGACCGTGACGATGTCGAGGTTGCCGGTGCGTTCGCCATTGCCGAAGAGCGTGCCCTCGACGCGGTCGGCCCCGGCCAGCAGCGCCAGCTCGGTGGCGGCGACGCCGGTGCCGCGGTCGTTGTGGGTGTGCAGCGAGACCAAGGTGGCCGCACGGCGCGTGAGATGGCGGCACATCCACTCAATCTGGTCGGCGTGGATGTTGGGGGTGGCGTACTCGACCGTGGCCGGGAGGTTGAGGATGATCTTGTCCGCGGCGGTCGGCTGCCAGACGTCGGTCACGGCTTCGCAGATCTCCAGGGCGAACTCCAGCTCCGTGCTGGTGAAGCTTTCGGGGGAATATTCCAGGCGCAGCTTGGTGCCGGCGGCGACCAGCGGTTGCATCTTTTCCTTCAGGAAACCGACGGCGTGGGTCGCGATCCGGACGATGTCGGCCCGCTGCGCGTTGAACACATATTCGCGCTGCTTGGGCGAGGTCGAGTTGTAGAGGTGGAAGATGACATTTTTCGCACCCTGCACGGCCTCGAGCGAGCGCGTGATGAGGTCCTCGCGGCACTGGCAGAGGATCTGGATGGCGACCCCGGCCGGGATGCGGTTCTCCTCGATCAGGCGGCGGCAGAAGTCGAATTCGATCTGGGAGGCGGAGGGAAAGCCGACCTCGATCTCCTTGAAGCCGACGCGGACGAGCAGGTCGAAATACTCGAGTTTTTCGGCAACGCTCATGGGCTGGGCAAGGGCCTGGTTGCCGTCGCGGAGGTCAACGCTGCACCAGACGGGGGCGTGGGTGAGGGTGCGGCTGGGCCACTGGCGGTCGGGCAGGGCGACGGGCGGGAAAGGGCGGTATTTGGTGACGGGGGCGGATTGCATGACGAAACAAAGGGCGGACGGGTTGAAATTGCGCTCATGGCACGGCGGCCAAGGCGATTTAAGGGCTTCTGCTGGACGCACGAACGGCCGCTCCACGGCCCCGGGGGGATCGTGCGTCTAGGTAAGTCGAAGCGCCTGAGCGATGTTTCGCATCAATTTCGCACATAATTTGATTCCCGGCCGAGGGGAAGTCAAGGCGCGGATTACCCCCCTGAAAGGTAACCCGCCACCTTGCAAGTGCGTCTTGCTTGTCGTGTATGACGCGACTTCCATCGCTCCATGTCTTCTGACGACGATTCGTTCGATTTGGCCGGTTGCCTCGAACGGGTGCGCGCGCGCGACCAAATCGCAGCCAAAGAACTGGTTGACCATCTTTACCCGCTGGTCATCCGCATTATCCGCACCCGCCGTCCCCGGCGCGTGGCGGAGGAAGACATTGCCCAGGACGTATTTCTGAAAATGTTCACCCGCCTCGAACAGTATCAGGGCAACGTGCCGTTCACCCATTGGGTGTCCCGCATCGCCGTGACCACTTGCATTGACCACCTGCGGGCCCAGCAGCGCCGGCCGGAATTCCGATGGGCTGATCTTTCCGAGAATGAGGCCGATGTGTTGGATGCGGTGATCACCAACGAGAGCGATATCGGGGTCGGAGATGCCCTTGAAGCGCGCGAATTGGTTGAAAAACTGCTTGCCCAAGTCAAACCTGAGGACCGGATGGTATTGCAAATGCTGGACCTGGAACAGAAATCACTCGCAGAAATCAGCGCCCTCACCGGCTGGAACACCACTTTGATCAAAGTCCGCGCCTTCCGGGCGCGGCGGAAACTGCAGAAGCTGTTTGAAGAATTGAAGAAAAAGGAACGCACATGAAGAATCCAACCCATACCGCCTGGCACCGGCTGACGGCCGCCGCCCGGCTTGCGCCCCGGGAAGGCCCGGTCGTCGCCCCGTTCGGCTTTTCCACCCGGGTGAGCGCGCAGGCTTTTGCCGCACGCCCGCTGCTACCCTCGCTCTACGAACTGTTTTCGTGGCGCGCCCTCAGCATGGCCGCCCTCATTGCGGTCCTGAGTGTCGCCGCCAACCTCTCGCCCGTGCTCAACGCCCTCCGCGACGATCCCGTCGCCGTCACCGATCCGGTGACCGAGGCATTGGCACTCACCTGAACGGGATTCATGGCCCCGCGCTGGAAAGTCCTCTTCGCCTTCACCGGCGTCTTCGTGGCCGGCGTTGTCGCCGGCGGCGTCGCATCGTTCCGCGCCGCCATCACCAAGACGACCGCCGACCAGACCGTCAAGGTGACGACCGTGCCGACCGACCAGTTTTCGCCGGACCAGATGAAGCGTTTTACGCAGCAGCTCAGCCTCACGCCGGAGCAGAGCGTCAAGATCAAGCCCATCATCGACCAGGCCGGGGAGGCCCTGACCAAGTTCCGCACCGAGACGCTGAAGCAAACTTCCACCATCATCGAGGACATGCAGGACGAGGTGGCCAAGCAGCTCACCGACGAGCAGCGCGTCAAACTGGCCGCCATCAAGAAACAGCAGCATGAACGCATGCTCAACCGGTTTGGCCCCGGTTCCAACCGCCGGGGCAGCCCGGGTGGCCCGGTCGGACAGGATGGCAAACCGGTGCTCGGTCCGGATGGCAAGCCGCTGCCCAATCCGGATGGCAGCCGGACTGATTCGCGCCGCGGTGCGGCCAATGGGAACCAGTGGATGCCCGATGCGCGGAATTCCCGGTCCCAAGGGAGCGGACGGCCTGCCGGCGCCCTTGGAAATTCCACTGAAGAAAATCCCCCCCACCCGCCCGTGTCGGACCCTGCCGCCGCGCCGGCGCCAGCCAAGCCCTGAGCATTTCAGCACGGGTAGTCCGCGGCGAATGGCGGCGTTTGGCCGTTCCACCGGCCTTGGGCTTGGCCACCTGTGATTCGGCCCAAGAGTTTGCCTGACTTGTGCCCCGGAATTGTTCAAGGCTTCCGGGCATGTCCAATTCCCCAGCCTATCAGGCGAGCCAGATGCTCTATTTTGCCTACGGAGCCAACCTGCGCCGTGAGGCGTTTACGCGTATGTGTCCCGGCGCGGACTGGCTGGGTTTGGCGCGGCTGGAAGGCCACCGGTTTGTGATCGCCACCCATGGCTATGCCAGCGTCCAGCCCGAAGCCGGGTCCACCGTCTGGGGCGTTCTCTGGCTGGTGCCGGCGACGCATCTGCCCGCGCTGGACGCTTTTGAGGAGGTCGATGGCGGTCTGTATGTCCGCACGACTGTGCGGGTGGTTTCGCCGGCCGGACCGCGCATCGAGGTGATGATCTATGTCGCGACGGGGCCCGACACCGGTGCGGCCTATCCCAGGTATCTGGAGGAGGTTTTGGAAGGAGCCCGGGAAAACAAGCTGCCCAAGGATTACATCGCCAAACTGGCCGCCTGGCCGGTGCGCACCGGGGCGGCGCCAGCCGTGCTTCCGCCCGGGAAAGATTCTCATTGAACCCCCGGCCGGTCTGCCCACTGTGCGCCTTGGCCAGGCGCCATGCATGGGCAGACGCGTGAACTCCGCCAGGACCGGAAGGTAGCAACGGCAACGACGTTCTCCTAGTGCCGTGGAGTGCCTGGCCACTAATTTCAAAGGCTGAAAGACTGAAGGGCGGAAAGGCTGAACCCGGAAAGCAGCCAATGCCCGGTCATAACCGTAGGCCAGCTCGTTGAGCTGGCTCCGGGTGGCGAAGCCAAGACAGCGAATTGGACGAGAGGTCCCGGCAAGAGGCGTTCCCGGCCAAGGCTCGACACGAGGTCGAGCCCTAAGTCGAACGGCCGGGTGCGGTCGGGCTTGTCCGTCTTTCACGCAGTGCGCGTTTTTCCTGGTTAATTTCTTTTGCATGGTTCCATCCTTCAGCCTTCAGTCTGTTTGCCTTTCATCTTTTCAGCAGCCCATGTCCTACCAAGTCATCGCCCGCAAGTGGCGGCCCCAGACCTTTGCCGACATCGTCGGGCAGGACCATGTGGTGCGGACGCTCCAGAACGCCATCACCCGCCAGCGAATCGCCCACGCCTATCTCTTCGTGGGTCCGCGGGGCACCGGCAAGACCTCCACGGCGCGGATCTTTGCCAAGGCCCTCAACTGCACCGGCGGCCCCAAGGTCGATTTTGATGTCAAGGATCCCGCCTGCGTCGCCATCGCCGAGGGCTCGCACCTCGACGTGATCGAGATCGACGGCGCTTCGAACAACGGCGTCGACCAGGTGCGCGACCTGCGCGACACCGTGCAATACGTGCCGGCCCAGGGCCGCTTCAAGGTCTTCATCATTGACGAGGTCCACATGCTCTCGACCCAGGCGTTCAACGCACTGCTCAAGACCCTCGAGGAGCCGCCGGCCCACGTGAAGTTCGTCTTCGCCACCACCGAGCCCCAGAAGGTGCTGCCCACCATCCTGTCGCGCTGCCAGCGCTTCGACCTCAAGCCGATCCCCCCCGAGCTTATCGTCGGCCGGCTTGAGCAGATCGCCGCCGAGGAGAAGATCAAGGTCACTCCCGCTGCGCTCGCCTGCATCGCCCGGTTGGCCGACGGCGGCATGCGCGACGCCCAGTCCATCTTCGACCAGATGATCTCGTTCTGCGGGGCGGAGATCGCCGAGCCTGACGTGCTCGACGTGTATGGCCTGGTGGGCGCGGACAAGATTGCCGAGTTGGCCGGCACGCTCGCCCGGGGCGACCAGAAGCGGATGGTGGAACTGGTTGACCAGTGCGACGCCGCCGGCCGCGACCTCGTGCGCCTGCTCGCCGATCTGCAGGCCCACATCCGGACGGCGCTGCTCGACGCCATCGCCCAGGGTGGCCGCACCGCCGCGCTGGGGGGCGCGCCGCTCACCACCGAACAGCTCACCCGCCTGCTCGACGCCCTGCGCGAGGGCGAGGGTGGCGTGAAACTCGGTCTCGCCGAGAAGATCAATTTTGAAGTCACCCTGCTGAAGGCGATCGAGGCCAGCCGGGCGCGGGCGATCGACAGCCTGATCAAGGAACTCGCCGCCCTCGCCGATGAAGCCCCCGCCCCGGCGGTTGCGGGGGACGAAAAAAAAAAGGACTGATTGAGCGGCTGGAGTCTCGGCTCGGCGCCGCCCTCGCTGCGCAGAATTCCGAACTTGTAGGCGGGGTGCCCTCACCCCGCGAGAATGTCACCCACCCAGCTGAACCAAGATCCCCGGACACCGGGAAACCCCTTCCGGCCGACGTGCCCGAACCACCGGAAGACGTCGTCAACGCGGCGCCGCCACCCGGAGACGAGCCTCCGCCGAGCGAGGCCTTTGAAGCGGCCATGCTCACCGAATTGCGCGAACGCGGCGAGCCGGCCTTCACCGTGCCGTCGCCCGAGGGGGAGGCGCCCAAGGGCAAACTTCCGCCGCTGGACGAACTGGTCGGTCGGATACCGGCCGAGACCCGGCAGTTGCTGGACGAACTCTTCCGCGCCCGTTTCACCGAAGTCCGCCGGGTGCCGACGAAGGCCCTGAAAGGTTGAATGCTTGGTTCGCGTAGCGGCGAGCGCCAGCGAGCCGAGGATTCATGCCGGCGCCATCCTCCGAGGTGGGTCGTGTGCTCCGTCGCGCGGCTGGATTGGAAGTAGCGCAGGCATCCCGGCCTGCTTTCGCGATGATCCGTCAGACTTGATCACCGCGGACAGCACCCCGCGTTGCCTGATTGAATTGCGGCGTTAAGCCCCGGATAATTCCGATCCGCTGGCCGCGGCGGGGAAAATGGTCGGGCTGGTGAGATTCGAACTCACGACCTCTTGCACCCCATGCAAGCGCGCTACCAGGCTACGCTACAGCCCGAACAAGTGAAGGGTCAGCAAGCCGCACCTGTCCGGGGGAAGCAAGCGGTATTTTCCGGTCGGTTTGCGGATGGGTATCTTTCGGTCCATCGAGGTAGTGTCGGCATCCCTGCCTGCTCCGGAAGGTGGATCGGTCCGAATTCGTTCTCACACTCTTACTCTTTTTCGTTCTCCGGTTTGGAGGTCATGTTTTCTGAGGCCTGTGGTTCAGGTGGTCGGACAGATCGGAGACGGAAACGGGCAGGAGAAAGAGAACGAGTAAGAGAACGAGAAAGATAGGGAGAAGTGCAGGCAGGCACGCCTGCATTACTTTTGGAGGGAAGGCGCATTCGGCGGGGGGCCGACCATTTTTCTTTCCGCCACGGCGATTTGGCTTTCCATTGTGACGATGACTCCCGCCCAGGCCCAGCAACGCATTGCCGAGCTCCGTACGGAGATCACGCGGCATGACGAGCTCTACTACCGGCGGGCGACTCCAGAGATCACCGACCCGGACTATGACCGGCTGAAACGGGAACTGGCGGACCTGGAGCAGGCCCATCCGCAATTCTCCGCCGCCAATTCTCCGACCACCCAGGTGGGTGACGACCGCACGGAGGGCTTTCAGGTTTACCGCCATCGGGAACGGATGATGAGCCTCGACAACACCTATTCGGAGGCCGAGCTGCGCGAGTTTCACGCCCGGCTCGTGAAGCTCATCGGGCGCGAGGACCTCGCCTACGTTGTCGAGCCGAAGGTCGACGGCCTCGCCGTGAGCCTGACCTACGAGCAGGGCCGGTTCGTCCGCGCCGTCACCCGCGGCAACGGCGTCGAGGGCGACGAAATCACGGCCAACGCCCGCACCATCCGCACGCTGCCCCGCGAGCTGACGCCGGGCGCGGGAACACCGGTGCCCGACGTGATCGAGATCCGCGGGGAGATTTTCCTGACGCTGGCGGAGTTCCAGCGCATCAACCGGGAGCGCGAGGAGGCGGGCGAGCCGGCCTACGCCAATCCGCGTAACTTGGCCGCCGGGACCATCAAGCAGCTCGATCCGCAGGAGGTGGCGCAACGCAAACTGGAGATCGTGCTCTACGGCTGCGGTTTCGCGGAGCCGCGCGAAGCCCTGCCGGCCACCCACAGCGCGTTTCTGGCGCAGCTCAAGGCCTGGGGGTTGCCGACGGCGGAAAAATTCTGGACGGCGCAGGGGGCCGACGCGGTATGGGCGGCGGTGCAGGCGCTGGATCAGGTGCGTGGCGCGCTGCCCTACGGCACCGATGGCGCGGTGGTGAAGCTCGATGCCCTGGCCCAGCAGCGCGAGGCCGGGGCGACCAGCAAAGCGCCGCGCTGGGCGATGGCCTTCAAGTTTGCCGCCGAGCGGGCCGAGACGCGCCTGCGGGCGGTGACGATCCAGGTTGGCCGCACGGGTGTGCTCACGCCCGTCGCGGAGCTGGAGCCGGTCGCGCTCGCGGGCAGCACGGTGGCGCGCGCAACGCTGCACAACCGTGATGAGATGGCGCGCAAGGACATCCGCGTGGGGGACTGGGTCTTTGTCGAGAAGGCCGGCGAGGTCATCCCGGCGGTGGTCGCCGTCAACCTGACGCGCCGCATCCCGGAGTGCGTGCCCTACGTGTTTCCCGGACAATGCCCCGCCTGCGGCACGCCGGTGGTGCAGGTTGAGGGCGAAGTGGCGCTGCGCTGCCCGAATTACGAATGCCCCGTGCAGGTCCGGCGGCGGGTGCAGCACTTCGCCTCGAAGGCGGGCGTCGACATCGAGGGCCTGGGCGAGGCGATGGTGGACACCCTCGCCGGCAAAGGCTGGGTGAAAAGCGTCACCGATATTTACCGGTTGCGGCGGGCGGACCTGCTCACGCTGGGCAAGAAGGTGGAGCTGTCCACCGACAACCTGCTTGCCGCGATCGAGGCGAGCAAGGGCGCGGAGCTGTGGCGGTTCATCCACGGGCTGGGCATCGCGCACATCGGCGTGGCGGCGGCGAAGGATCTGGCCCGGCGCTTTGGTGGGCTCGAGGCGCTGGCGGCGGCGAAGTACGAGGATTTCATCGGCGAGAAAAAAGTCAGCCGGATCGAGGGCATCGGCGCCACGATGGCACAGGCGATCATCGCGCATTTCAACGAGCCCCGGAACCGCGCGCTGGTGGGCGAGCTGCTGGCGTTGGGCGTGCAGCCGGCCGCACCCGCGGCCGCGGCGGCGGCGGGCACCGCGCTGGCGGGGAAGACGTTTGTCCTCACCGGCACGCTGCCGACGCTGACGCGCGAGGAGGCCGCGGCGAAGATCGAAACCGCCGGCGGCAAGGTGAGCGGCAGCGTGAGCAAAAAGACCAGTTTCGTCGTGGCCGGGGCCGACGCCGGCTCGAAGCTGGAGAAGGCGCAGAAACTCGGCGTGCCGGTAATCAACGAGGCGGAACTGGTGCGGCTGCTGGGCGGCGCTTGAGCCGCGGCCGGGTTGCTCCCGCTTTCAGTCGCCGGCGAAAAGCCGTTGCAGCATCCCGCTGGGATCGTTCAGGAACCGGCGGGTGAGGGCGTAGTGGTCGGTATCCTCATAGCGGATCGGAGCTAGTCCATGCTCGCCCGCAGCGAGGATGAGGGCATCGGGATGGGCCATCAGGATCGGCGAATGGGTTGCGATGACAAACTGGCTGCCGGCGCGGACCAAATCGTGGATGCGCACGAGCGCGGCGAGCTGGCGCGAGGGCGAGAGTGCGGCCTCGGGTTCGTCCAAAAAGTAGAGCCCGTTGGGACCAAAACGATGGGTCAACAGGGCGATGAACGACTCGCCATGGGATTGTTCGTGCAGGGAGCGTCCGCCATAGGACTGGAGCAGTGAGTCAACGGCATCAAGGCGGTCGACTTCGGTCGCGACATTAAAGAAGGACTCGGCGCGGAGAAAAAAACCCGTGCGCGGACGTTTGTGGCTGCGCGTGAGTCGCAGGCACCCGTGCAAAGCGGAGTGTGAGGCACGGGTGGTGAAGCGGAAGTTGTTGGAACCACCCTCCGCATTGAAACCGGCCGCGACGGCGAGCGCTTCGAGCAAGGTGGATTTGCCGCTGCCGTTTTCCCCGACGATAAACGTGACCGCCCGGTGCAGGGAAAGCGTTTCGAGGTCGCGAATGACGGGAAGATTGAAAGGATAGGCGGCGAACGAGGGAACCTTGTCCCGAAGCAGGCTGGCGCCGAGGAGGAATCCGCGCGAATTGAATTCGACAGGATCGTCCACAGCAGCGCGGCTCAGAAGCCCTTTTTCTGCAGCTCGGCGCTGAGCTGCTGGATGAAGGCCTGGCCGTCGGCGGGGGTGGGGCGGTAGCCGGGCTGGCTGACCTCGGTGAAACCGGGCCGGCCGTACTGGTCCACCATCCACTTGCCGGTTACGCCGTCGCTGAAGACCACCGTGCCGCTGGCGATCGCCCCGGGCAGCAACGTCACGCCATCCACCGTCACCCGGACGCTGCTCGGGCCCGCGGGCGGGAAGTCGTCGGGGAGCGGGGCGTCGGCGAGGTCGTCCTCGGGCAGTTCGGGCTCCGCCTCGCCACCGCGGTCGAGCTTCTCCCCGGCGCTTTCGATGAAGCCTTGTTTCTCGGGCGGGGCCGAAGAGCGGGGTGGGGGCACCCCGCCTACGTTCTGCTGAGCGGAGGACTTGCTGACGTCGTTGGCGTTGGCCTTGGGGGGCGGATCCTTGAGGGCGAGGTTAAGATCATCCACGAGAAAGCGGACGTCCATGTAGGTCAGCGAGAGGTTGAACTGCTCGCGGAGCTTTTTCTGCATCGCGGATAGGTTGTCGCCGGCGGCGACCCAGCTGGCGACGGCGGAGGTTTGTTCGGGCGTGAGCGTCATGGGAAAAGGTTCACTGTTGAACTGTTCAAGGTTCACGGTTGCGGCGCGGGGTCAAGGATGACGCAACACCCGCGGTGGTACGAATCGAATTCCGGAAGGTAGGGGCGGCTCTCCGAGCCGTCCGCGGACGCCACGGAGTGACGTCCCTACCCAAATCGCCAAACTGGACCGCTGCCGCAACGCTGGCGGGCGGTCGAACGATTCAATTCCAACCATGAACGGTGAACCCCGAACCGTGAACCCCGCCGCCGCCGGAAGCCTCAGCGCGAGAGCTGCGTGCGCAGGAACTCGATGCTGCCGCGGGCAGTGACGTCCTGCTCCATCATGTTGTCCACGGATTTGCAGGCGTGGATGACGGTGCCGTGGTCGCGTCCGCCGAAGGCGTCGCCGATTTCCTGGAGGGAATGCTTGGTGAGCGTGCGGGCGAGGTACATCGCGATTTGGCGGGGGATGGCGATGTTGTTGGGCCGGCGCTTGCTGGTCATGTCGCTGTGCCGGAGCTGATAGTGGTCGGCCACGCGCTTCTGGATCGTCTCGATCGTGAGAATGTTCTGCGCCTGCTCCATCAGCACGTCCTGGAGCAGCATCTCCGTCGTGGGCAGGTCGATGGGCTTGCCAGTGAGGCTGGCGTAGCTGGCGACCTTGATGAGGGCGCCCTCGAGGCGGCGGATGTTCTTCGCGATGTTCTGCGCGATGAAGTTGGCGACGGGGCCGGGCAGATCGAATTTCAGCGTGGCGGCCTTGGTGCGCAGGATGGCGAGGCGGGTCTCGAAGTCGGGCGCCTGGATGTCGGCGGGCAGGCCCCACTCGAAGCGGGAGACGAGGCGGGCCTCGAGCTTCTGGATTTCGGCGGCGCGGCGGTCGCTGGAGATGACGACCTGTTTGCCGGACTCGAAGAGGTCGTTGAAGGTGTGGAAAAACTCCTCCTGGCTGCGCTCCTTGCCGGCGAGGAACTGGACGTCGTCGAGCAGGAGCACGTCGACATGGCGGTAACGCTGGCGGAACTTGGTGAGGCTGTTCTCCTGGAGGGCCTGGATGAACTCGTTGGTGAACTTCTCGGTGGAAAGGTAGGCGACCTTGGCGTCGGGATTCTTGCGCAGGATAGCGTGGCCGATGGCGTGCATCAGGTGCGTCTTGCCGAGGCCGGTGTCGCCGTAGATGAAGAGCGGGTTGTAGGCCTGGGCGGGCGCCTGGGCGACGGCGAGGGCCGCGGCGTGGGCCATCTGGTTGTTGTTGCCGACGACGAAGGTCTCGAAGGTGTTGCGGGCGTTGAGCGTCCCGGTGGCCGGATTGGGGTTGCGCTCGTCGTAGCGGGCGGCGCGGCGGGCGGGCACCTTGGTGCGCACGGCGGACGCCTCGGGGGCCGGGGTGGAGTCCCCGGCGGTCTTGCGGAGCTTGACGGTGATGGCCCGGCCGGCGGTGAGCCGCAGGCGCTGGGTGATCAGCTCAAGGTAGTTGTCGTTGATCCAGATCGCGGCAAAGTCGTTTGGCACCCCCAGGGTCAGCGCGTCGGCCCCGGACTCGAGGCAGACAATCGGGTCGAACCAGAGCTTGAAAACGTCCTCCGGGAAGAGGGTTTTGAAGTCGCTTTTGACGGTTTCCCAGAGGCTGGGAGACGTGGAGGTGGAGGGCATGGACGGGGACGCGGACGCGGGTTTATTCACACAGGCGGTTTGGGTGGCTGGAGGGACGCGTTTGCCCGGGGAGTCATCCATGCACTGGCACGACCAGCAAAGTGAAAACCGGCCGCCAAGGAAGGGTAAAATGCATGATTTTACAAGTGATTGGCGGCCAACGGCAATAGACGGACAGCTGGACGGGGTGAAAAGGGACTCGGGGGGGAAACGTGGCAAAGAACGGCCGGGGCGGCCCGGCAGGGATTGAAGGGCGCAGTTACGGACAACGGGAAAAGGGATTCAAGCGGAACTTTATGACAAGTTATTCACCGGCGGGCTGGGGATAAGTTTTTCCAGAATTTTGTTGCCACGTCCGGGGGTTTGGCAAATCCGAAAAACAGCGCGCCGCTTTGGTAATGGTGGCGAAACTACAGGCCCCGAGGGAAGCCGTATTGACCGGGGCGTTACACCGCCGGTGCCCGGTCCGTGACCGGGCTGTCACCGCTCCGTCACCCGGCCGTCACCGGCGCCGGCTCGAGCCATTTCCCGTGCTCCCGGATGAGGGCCACGAGGCGGTCGTCGGCCTCGGCCTGGGGCAGGTTGTATTGCACGCAGTCCTTGCCGACGTAGAGGTTGATCCGGCCGGGGGCGCCGCCGACGTAGCCGAAGTCGGCATCGGCCATCTCCCCGGGGCCGTTCACAATGCAGCCCATGATGGCGATCTTGACGCCCTTGAGGTGGCCGGTGCGGGCGCGGATGCGCTGGGTGGTCGTCTGCAGGTCGAAGAGGGTGCGGCCGCAGGAGGGGCAGGCGACGAACTCGGTCTTGGAGCAGCGCGCGCCCGCGCCCTGGAGCAGGTTGTAGGCGAGCTTGGTCGCGCGGGCGGGGTCGGGTTCGGTCTCGACGCTCACCAGGTCGCCCAGGCCGTCGCCGAGCAGCGACCCGGTGAGGATGGCGGCGTCGAGCAGGCGGGAGAGGAAGGAGGCGTCGCCCCGGATTGTAGTGGCGTTGGTATTACGGATCCAGAGCGGGGCGCGCGAACCGAGGGCGCGGAGGACGTCGGCGAGCTGGCGATAGGCGCCGAGCGCGTGGCCGGAGGCTGCGCGTTCGGACCAATGGCCAATGTGCAGGGACGCATGATCGAGCGTGAAGATGAGACGGTCGTCGCCCAGCGAGCGCAAGACCTCGCCCAGATCGGCCAGGGCGGCGGGGGTGACGGCGCAGGCGAGGCGGTGGCCGTCGCGCCGGACGAAAGCGGCGAAGGCGCGGAGCCACTCCGGCTCGTTGGCGGAGAAGGCGCGGACGAGAAGCAGGGGCGATTTGATCCGGGCGAGCTGCGCTTCGAGGTCCGCGGGCGTCAGGCCGGGGGCGAGTTCAAGGACGACGAAGGATGGATGCCAGGACCCGGCCGCGAGGGCCCCGGCCACCCGGGCGAGCTTCGCGGGCGATTCGACGGCGAGGAGCAATCCCTCGACCGGCGTGTCGGCAAAACGCGGATTTGCAATCTGGGATCGGAGCACCGGCAGCTGGTCCACCGTGACCCGCACAATGACCCGCGGCGGCTGCTCGGGTCCGACGGGGCAGGATGCGCCGAGGGTCAGTTCGGTGGTGGGGCGGCGGGTAAAGTGAAAGGGGTCAACCGAATCGGCGGGGGCTGATTCGGAACATTCAATCTTCAACAATGAACGTCGAACATCCAAGGGAACGGAGGCGAGGGGTTCAGCGTTGATTGTTGGATGTTGAATGTTGGGCGTTGCCCAAAGAGACATCGCCTTGTCGGCGAGGGCGCGGGCGACGGGAATCTCGTAGACGCTGTCCTCGGTCAGCGACACGCGGATGGTGTCGCCCAGGCCGTCGAGCAGGAGCGAGCCGATGCCGATGGCGCTCTTGATGCGGCCGTCCTCGCCGTCACCCGCCTCGGTGACGCCCAGGTGCAGCGGGTAGCGCATGCCCTCCTGGTCCATCCGGGCGACCAGCAGCCGGTAGGCCTGGATCATGACCTTCGGATTCGACGCCTTCATCGAGAGGATGGTCTGCCTGAAACCGTGGGACTCGGCGATGCGGAGAAACTCCAGCGCGCTTTCGACCATCCCCAGCGGGGTGTCGCCGTAACGGTTCATGATCCGGTCGCTGAGGGAGCCGTGGTTGGTGCCGACCCGCAGGGCGCGGCCCAGTTCCCGGCAGCGTTTCACCAGCGGGGTAAACGCCTCGTGGAGCCGCTGGAGCTCGCGGTCGTAGTCGGCGTCGCTGTATTCGCGGACGGCAAACTTTTTCTTGTCGGCGTAATTGCCCGGGTTGACGCGAACTTTCTCCACATGCTCGACGGCCTCCATCGCGGCCGAGGGCAGGAAATGGATGTCGGCCACGAGCGGCACGCGGCCGAAGCCGGCGGCGGTGAATTGCGCGCGGATGTCGCGGAGGCACTTCGCGGCGGTGACATTGGGGGCGGTGACGCGGACGATCTCGCAGCCGACTTCGGCGAGCGCGATGGACTGCCGCACGGTGGCGGCGACGTCCTGCGTGTCGCTCGTGGTCATGGACTGGAGGCGCAACGGGTGGGCGCCGCCGACGCCGACTGCCCCGACCATGACCTCTTGGGTCAACCGGCGCACGGTGTGGTAGCGGGAGGCGCAGTAGGACATGGGAAAATGACCGATGACCAAGTACGAACGACCAGGGGCGGACGGTTTCCCCGGGAAGCGTCGCTCTATTTGGCGGGCTCGGTGGACGGCGCGGTGGTGGGCGCCTTGTCCTTGTGCGCGGCAGGACCCAGGCGGCGCACGTCGAAAAAGCTCACGTACAGCGCCACCGTCAGGAGCAGCAGCATGAAGACACCCTGGGTGGCGGCGATGAAATTGGCGGGCAGCGCGCGGCCGCGCAGCCGGCCGATGGTGGCGAAAAGCATGTGCCCGCCATCCAGCACCGGGATGGGCAGCAAGTTGAAGACGGCGAGGCTGACGTTGATGATGATCGTGAGCCAGAGAGCGTAACGGATGTCCACCTGGGAGGCCTCATAATAGAGATGCACGATGCCGACCGGGCCGGTGATTTTGGAGAGCCCGATGTCAGAATGGGGATTGAGAAGGCTGAGCAGGCCGTAGTAGGTGGTCGAAATGCTCTTGGCGATCAGGTTGAGCGGTGCTGGATGGGACAGCAGCGTGTCGGCGGTGAACTCGGCCCCGAAGTCGGAGGAATCCTTGGCCTCCGGGCGGGCGGGGACGGTCAGGGTGATTTCGGCGGGGTGCTCGGTGCCGCGCCGGACGCGCAAAGCGTGCTCACGCTCGGGATTCTTTTCCAAGAGGTCGCCCAGGGTCATCAGGTTGAGGATCGGCGTGTCATCGAGGGCGACAAGGCGGTCCTGCGCGAGCAGTCCGGAACGGGCGGCATCGGTGTCGGCGTTCACCTTCTGCACGATGGCTTCATAGGCGGGGGAGATACCGACGCGCCGCATTTGTTCCTCGCCGGACAGGAGCGGATGCAGGCTGAGGTCCATGAGCTGACCATCGCGCTCGATGGTGAAGACGGATTCGCGCCGGCCGTCGCTGGCATGGCCGGCGCCCGTCCGCAGTGTCTGCACCAGGTCCTGCCATTCCTCCACCGCGCGACCGTCGATGGCCCGCACGGTGTCACCGACGCGCAGTCCGCCCTCGCTGGCGGGGCTGGGCACGGATTCACCGTCGGCCGTTTCGAGCTTGGCCTGCACATAGCCGATGCGGGTGGTCGCCAGGTCACTGGTGGTCGGGAGGCCGACCAGCCAGAGGACGCAGGCGAGCCCGAAGGCGAAGATGAGGTTGCAGGAGACGCCGGCGACCAGCACCAGCATCATGCTGCCGTAAGTGGGCTTGGGGAGCTTGGAGCAGTCGGTCTGGCTTTCCCCCTCGAGGGCGGGCATTTCGCTTCCGTCGGCGAGCTGGGGGATCAGCACATAGCCTCCAATGGGGATCCAGGAAAGCCGGTATTCCACGCCATCCTTGCCGCGCCAGCCGAAGATTTTCGGTCCGAAGCCGATCGAGAAGCGCTCGACGATCATGCCCCGGCGGCGGGCGACGAGGAAATGCCCGAGCTCATGCACGAAGATCGAGCCGCCGAAAAACAGGGCGATCAGCAGGACGGACCAGATATTGGAGAAGAGCGATAGGAGGAGATCCACGGTTGGGAAAAGCTGGTTAAAGGGCTGCGGTGGCCCGGCGGCGGGCCTCGGCGTCAACGGCCAAGACCGCTTCCAGGTCGGCGGGTTCGGCAAGTTGGAGCGATTCCAGGGTCTTTTCAACTACGGAGGCGATCCCGAGGAAGGGAAGGCTGCCGGCCAGGAAGGCGGCGACGGCGACTTCGTTCGCCGCATTGAAGGCCGCCGGGGCGGCGCCACCGGCTGTCATTGCCTCGCGCGCCAGCCGCAGCAGCGGGAAACGGGCCTCGTCCACGGGCCGGAATTCCAGGGACTGGAGGCGGGTGAGGTCGAGCGAGGGCTCGACCCCGGGGGCGCGCGCCGGATGGAGCAGCGCATGCTGGATCGGGAAGGTCATGGAGGGCGGGCTGAGCTGGGCGAGCATCGTGCCGTCGGCAAACTCGACCAGGGCATGGACGATACTCTGCGGGTGGAGCACCGTCTGGCATTGGGCCGGTGCCAGGCCGAAGAGCCAGCGGGCCTCGATGAGCTCGAGCCCCTTGTTGGCGAGGGTCGCCGAATCGACCGTGACCTTCGGGCCCATCGCCCAGTTCGGGTGCCGGAGGGCGTCGGCCGGGGTGACCTGGGCCAGGCGTTCCGCCGGCCAGTCCCGGAAGGCGCCGCCCGACGCCGTGAGCACGATGCGGCGCACGGCGGACGAAGCATGTCCCTCGAGGCACTGAAAAACGGCGTTGTGCTCGCTGTCCACCGGAATGAGGCGGGTCCCGTGCGCCCGGGCGGCGGCCATGACGAACTGGCCGGCGAGCACGAGGATCTCCTTGGAGGCCAGGGCAAGCTCCTTGCCTGCCGCGATGGCGGCCAGGGCCGGCCGGAGCCCGGCGGTGCCGACCACGGCGACGAGAACGAGGTCAGCGTCCGGCAGCTGCGCGAGCGCCTCGAGGCCGGCGGGTCCGTGGTGCAAGGTCACACCGGCGGGAAACGTCCCGGCGGTCCGGGCCGCGGCGGCTGCGGTCGGGTCAAACAGGGCCACGTGGCGCACCGAGGGAAAATCGCGGGAGATGCGGGCCAGGGCGGGGGTATTAGCCCGGGCGGCCACCGCGACGAGCTCCAGCTTGTCCGGGTGGGCCGCAATGACCCGCAGCGTGCTGCCGCCGATTGAGCCGGTGGCGCCGAGAAGGACAATGCGTTTGCGGGAGTGTTTGGACATCAGAGAGATTGAAGAATCATTCTCGTTCTCTTACTCGTGCTCGTTCTCAATCTGAAAACCAATCGAGAATGAGGGGGAGAACAAGAATGATTGCTACAGCAGGCTGAACAGGAGGTAGCCCACTGGGGCGGCGAGGATCAGGCTGTCGGACAGGTCGAACACGCCGCCGATGCCCGGGATGGTCGCGCCGGAATCCTTGGTGTCGGCCCGGCGTTTGATAATGGACTCAACCAGATCCGAGACCGCTGCCAGGGCCGCGATGGGCAGGGCGGCCAGCGCGGCGACCACGGGCGTGAATGCGGCGGGCAGCGAGGCAGCCCAGGCATGCGCGATGGCCGCGCCGACCGCGGCCGAGAAGAGCAGGCCGCCCGCAAAACCCTCCCAGGTTTTCTTCGGGCTGATGACGGGCGCCATCTTGTGCCGCCCGATGGCCAGGCCGGTGAGCAATGCGCCCATGTCGCAGCCTTTGGACACGGCGACCAGCCAGATGGCGAGCACAAGGCCGGTGTTGGCCTGCGGGTGCCCAAGCAGGAGGATCTGCACGATGAACTGTAGCATGAACGGCACGTAAACGAGGCCGAAAACCGTCCATGCAAGCGTCTCGACGCGGTTCTGCGGCTCGCGTTCACCAAGGATGCGCAGCGCGAACACCACCACGGCCAGCGCCAGCAGGTTGGCCGGCGTGACGAGCACCGTGACGTGCTGGTCCAGATCGGGCCAGTAAAGCGGCAGGGCAGGAGCGAAGGTGATCAGCGCCCCGAAGGTGAGGCCGAGGCGGTCAAACGGATCCAGCCCCATGCGCTTGAGCATCTGGTAAAACTCACGCAGCGTCAGCACGCTGATGACCGTCACCAGCCAGACCCCGCCGCGCGGGCCGAACACGCCGATGCAGCCGAGCACCAGGGTCCAGAGAATGATGGTGCTGAAGGTGCGTTTGGCCAAGGGAGGGGGCGCCGGTCAGCGCGCAGCGGGTTTCAGCTGCTCGCTGGTCAGGCCGAAGCGGCGCTCGCGGCCGGCAAAGCTGGCGATGGCGGCGGCCAGGTCGGCTTTGCTGAAGTCGGGCCAGAGCACTGGAGTGAAGACAAACTCGGCGTACGCGGCCTGGAGAAGCAGGAAGTTGCTGATGCGAGTTTCGCCTGACGTGCGGATGACAAGGTCGGGATCGGGCATGTCGGCCGTGTACAGGTGCCGGCGGAAGGAATCCCAGGACCCGTCGTTGAGCTTTTCCTGGCCGGCCACGACGGCGGCGGCATAGGACCGGGCGGCGTCCACCACCTCGGTGCGGGCGCCGTAGTTGAGCGCAAGGACGAGGGTGTAGCCCGTGAAGTGTTTCGTTTCCTCCACGGTGGTGCGGAGGTGTTTCTGCACGCCGGCCGGCAGGTCCCCGGTGCGGCCGATGGTGCGGAAACGGACACGATCGCGCACGAAAGTGGCCAGCTCCTTTTTGAGATAGAACTCGAGCAGACCCATGAGGGCGCCGACCTCGTCCTGCGGGCGCCGCCAGTTCTCGATCGAGAAGGCATAGAGCGTGAGCATCTTCACCCCGAGATCGCGGGCGGCAAAGGTGATGGTGCGCACCGCCTCGACCCCGCGGCGGTGCCCCTCGATCCGGGGCAGGCCGCGCTGCTGGGCCCAGCGGCCGTTGCCATCCATGATGATGGCGACGTGCGGCGGAACGGCGGGAAGGGACGGGGCGGACATGCGGGAGAGGCAAGCTAGGTGGGAGGCGCGCGGTTTGACAAGCCGCCTTCGTGGGAATCGCGCCTTTATGAAGGGGTTTCCGCGGCTCCGATTTGACGCCGGTCCGGCCCGGCCCCACCTTGCGTGCATGAGCTCCGCCCTGACGCCCGCCAAGATCAAGGTCGCCCTCGCTGCACTGCCCGGCTGGCGTTGCGAGCGAAAGGCGTTGGCGAAGACTTTCACATTCGACTCCTTTCGGGAGGCGCTGAGTTTCATGGTGCGCGTGGGCTTTGAGGCGGAGGCGCTGGATCATCATCCGGAATGGACCAACGTTTTCAACCGCGTCGCCATCCGGCTCAACACGCACGATGCCGGCGGTCGGGTGACCGCGAAGGACGCGGAACTCGCGCGACGCATCCAGCGGATCTCATGGGTGGGTTGAGGGCTGCGAGCCGCGCGCTCAACCGGACTCGGGTCGGTGAATTGATTTCGATTGTAGGCTAGGTTGCTGACCTGGCTTCACCGCTGGGGCTGATTCAACGAGCTGGCCTACAATGATGACCCTGCTAAGGCCGGCTCAAAACACGCGTAGGAATGACCGCGGGCCGACGTCGAGAAAGGGGCGATCGGGTGCGGCCGGGATCGGGAGTTTGCGGCGCAATGCGCCCGTGAGATCGAAAACGCCGACGGCATGTTCCCCCTCCAGGGCTACATACAGTTCCGCCGCCTCCGAATCGTAAGCGAGCGTGCCGGGGAGGACGTTTCGGCCGAGGCTGATTCCATGCAGCCGGTGGCCATCGAGGTCAAAAACGGAAATGGTGGCCAGGTCGCCGCCGGTGAGTGTGAGCAGCTGGTTGTGCTGCTGGTCATAGGCGAGGCCGGCGGGCGGGACGGACATCCCCTCCAGCGGGATCCGGCGTACGAACTCGCCGTAGAGGGTCGATTCGACGAGGGCCGGTTCGGTCGGGTGGACAAAGAACAGGTGGCGGTCGCGCGAGCGGATGGCGAGGTCACCGCCGCCGGTGGGCGGCAGCCCCGCGACTTCGAACTCACGTTTGATACTGCGGGCGGGGCGGTCGACCACGCGCACGTGATTGCCCGGGGCCAGCCGCAGGAACAGGTGGTCGGTGAACGGATCGTAGGCGACGCCCAGCACCCGTTCCCCCGACGCGAGGCAGGTGGGCACCTCCACCTCGGGCTGGCCCTCTGCCAGGTCGAGGATGCTCGCGCCTTCGCCGGATGCGGGCGCGAGATAGACATGATTGGGGCCGGGCGTCATGCAGCCGGAGAGCCCCAGCAGACCGGCCAGCAGCAGGGCGGCTCCCGCGGACGGTTTTCGCGTTGTCTTGCGGCGGGGCTTGGGCGTGAGTCGGGTCATGAAGGTCGCGTTCATCAGTGGCACCAGCATTGTGCATTCGGAGCTGTTTGCGGATTGGGCGGTCCGGACCGTTGCGACCAAGTACGGCGAGGTCACCTATAAAGCGCGCGGCGACCACGTCCTCCTCAACCGCCACGGACCCGGCGTACCCCGCCCGCCGCACGCCATCAATCACCGCGCCAATCTCCGCGCTCTCGCCGACCTCGGCTTCGCGGACCTCGTCTCACTCAACTCCGTCGGCTCGCTCCGGCCGGACCTGCCGCCGGGCACCTTGGTGTCGTGCCACGACTATGTCGCCCTGCAGCAGGGACCGCAGACCTTTTTTGACGACGAGCTGCGCGGCGGCCGCGCCGCGATCGCCAACAACCTCATCCCGCTCCTCACCGCCCGGCTCGCGCCCGAGTTTGCCGTGCTGACCGGGCAGGTTTATGTCCAGATGCGCGGACCGCGGTTCGAGACCCAGGCGGAGATCCGCGTCATCCGCGGCTGGGGTGATGTCGTCGGCATGACGGCGGCGCATGAGGCGGACTTGTGCGGCGAACTGGGCCTCAACTACAATTCGCTCGCGCTGGTGGACAACTATGCGAACGGCCTCGCCGGCACGGAGGTGAACTTCACCAATTTTCCCGCGCTCGTGCAGGCCAATCAGGCCCGGGTCAACCGGCTCTTCATCCGGCTGCTCGAGATTCTGGCCTGAGCCTGTCCGGGGCGGAAAGATGGCGGTTGACGGAGCGGCGGGAATAAACCTTTTCCCCGGAGCTCTCATCCCGGCTGGCGTTCATCGGTGTCCGCGAGGACGCCACGTCCGGCGAAGTCCAACCATCCAACCATCATGACCAAATCGACCAAGACCATCCTCACCTGCGCCGCGCTCGCGGGTCTCTATGCCGGCTCCCTCGCCGTCAAATCCTACGCCGCCGACGCCGCGGCCGGCACGCCCGCCGCCGACTCCTCCAAGGACGCGGGCAAGCATGACTGCAAGGGCAAGAACGCCTGCAAGGGCCAGGGCGGCTGCAAGGCTGGTGACGCCGGCTGCAAGGCCAAGAACACCTGCAAGGGCAAGGGCGGCTGCTCCACCATGCCCGCCGCGCCCAAGGCCGATGCCAAGCCGGCGACCGACAACTCAACCACTACCCCGGCCAAGTGAGCTGAGCTCCGTCGAATTTCCCGCGGCCGGCGTTGACCGCCGGCCGCGTTTTTTTTATCCCCGTCCGCCATGCCAGCGAACTCCTTCAACGGCCAGACCGACTATGGCATCGGCATCGGCCTGCGCGTGCCGCACTATCAGCACATCCTGGCCAAAAAACCGGTCGTGGACTGGTTCGAGATCATCTCGGAAAACTTCATGGTGGACGGCGGCCGGCCGCTGGAAGTGCTCGATCAGATTCTCGAGCAGTACCGGGTCGTCCAGCACGGGGTCTCGATGTATTTCGGCTCGGCCGACCGCCCGGACCGCGCCCATCTTCAGAAGCTCAAGCGCCTCGTCCGGCGCACCAAGACTCCGTGGCTGAGCGACCACCTCTGCTGGGGGAGCGTGGACGGCACGTTCACGCACGACCTCCTGCCGATGCCCTACACCCTGGCCGCGGCGAAACGCACCGCGGAAAAAATCCGGTACGTGCGCGATTTTCTTGAGGTGCCCATCTGCGTCGAAAACGTCAGCAGCTACGCCGAGTTCCATGTCTCCGAGATGACCGAGTGGGAATTTCTCAGCGAGGTCGTCGAGCGGGCCGACTGCGGCGTGCTGCTCGACGTGAACAACATTTACGTCTCCGCGCAGAACCACGGGTTCGACCCCTATGCCTACGTCAACGGCATCCCGTCGCACCGCGTCGGCCAGATGCACGTCGCGGGGCACACCAAGTTTGAGAAATACATTCTCGACACTCATGACCACCCGGTGCTCGACCCGGTGTGGAAACTCTACGCGCACGCGACCCAGCGGTGCGGCGTGACCGCCACGCTCCTGGAGTGGGACGACAAGATCCCCTCGTTCGACGAGGTGCACGACGAGGCGCTCAAGGCCAACCAGTTCATCGGCGACGCCCGGGCCGCGCAGCCGGCAAAGAAATCCGTGTCCCGGAAATGAGCCCCGCGCATTCAAAGTCCGAATGTGGGCGGGGTGTCCTCACCCCGCGAGCGGCGTCCACGCGAGGTGGGGGCACCCCGCCTACATCCAACACACGAGCCGGCTCGCAACCGCTCCCGCGCCGGCAGCGGACCACCGGCGACCTCCGCGCGCTCCAGCGGTTGATGACGCACGCCCTCGTCCAGCCGCTCACGGCCGCCAACGGTCTGGCGGCGCACTCGGCCGACGGCCGTCCGATGGCGGACGTGGCCGCCAGCTTCATCAAGGCCAACGACCGCCTCACCGCCTTCGAGCGCCTGGAAATCTACGCCCGCAGCTACTGGTTCCGGCTCATCGACTGCGTTTACGACGACTGCCCCGGCCTGCGCGGGCTCCTCGGCGAGCGCCGGTTTGATGCGCTCGTGCGCGCTTATCTCGCGCGCCATCCCTCCCGTTCGTTCACGCTGCGCAACCTCTGCGACCGGCTGCCGGAGTTCATCCGCGCCACACCCCGCCTCACCGCCCCGCGGACCGCGCTCGCCCATGCCGTGGCCCGGTTCGAGTGGGCGCAGACCGTCGCGTTTGACGGCGAAGCCCGGCCGGTGCTGACGCCCGGCGACCTGGCGGGCACCCCGCCGACCCGCTTGCGCGTGGGCTTGCAACCATATCTTTCGCTGCTCGAGCTCAACTGGCCGGTGGACGACTACGTCATCGCGGTGAAACAGCGCGATGCGCTCCGGTCGGCCGCCAGCAACGCCGTGGACCACGGTCCGCGCGCGGTGGTGCGCAAGCGGGTCGCGGTACCCCGGCGCCGCCGGGTTCAAGTCGCGGTGCACCGGTTGAACAACCGGCTCTATTACAAGCGGCTCGATCGCCCGGCCTTTCTGATGCTGGCGGCGCTCCGCTCCGGCCGCACCCTCGTGCAGGCGGTCGCCGCCGCCGGCCCGCGCGTGCGCCCGGAAGATGTTCGCACCTGGTGCGCCACCTGGATGGAACTCGGCTGGCTCTGCCGCCGGGAATAATTTACTGCGTGCGGCCTCCCACTGTCATGAAAATTGCTTCCGGCCTCGGCAAATTGAACGGGCTCCTCACCACCATCGGCGGCTGGCTGCAGCCGGTGCTGCTGTTGGGGATCCGGCTCTACTGGGGCTGGCAGTTCGCGCAGACCGGCTGGGGCAAGCTCATGCACATCGACAAGACCGCGGCGTTCTTCACGGACCTCGGCCTGCCGTTCCCCAAGGTCAATGTCATCCTGGCCGGCTCCACCGAGTGCTTCGGCGGCGTGCTGCTCCTGCTCGGCCTCGGCTCGCGGTTCATCACGATTCCGCTGATGTTCACCATGGGGGTGGCGTATGCGACCGCCGACAAGGAGGCGCTGCACGCGATCTTCTCGGACCCGGACAAGTTCGTCAGTGCCGCCCCCTTTCTTTTCCTACTGGCGGCGCTGATCGTGTTTGTTTTTGGCCCCGGTCCGCTTTCGCTCGACCGCCTCTGCGGTTTCGACCGGCGGGCGGGCAAGGCCGCCGGATAGACCCGCCGTGCGCCCATGAGCGACGAAACCTTCACGCGCCTCGTTGACCAGCACTACCCGCCCCTTTACCGGTTCGCGCTGAGTCTGGCGCGGAATTCCGCCGACGCGTGCGATCTCACGCAGCAGACCTTTTACCTCTGGGCAACGCACGGCCACACCCTGCGTGACCTGACCAAGGCGAAGACCTGGCTTTTCACCACGCTCTACCGCGAATTTCTGCGCGGTCGCCGCCGTGGGGCGCGGGTGACCTCGATTGAAGAGCTGCCGCCGGGCGGGGCCGAGCTGGCGGACGCGGACCTGGACCAGGCGCGGCGGCTCGACGGCGGGCTGGTGCTGGCCGCGCTCGGGGGCGTCGAGGAGGTGTTTCGGGCACCCCTGACGCTGTTTTATCTGGAGGAACTTTCGTATCAGGAAATCGCCGAGACACTCGACGTGCCGATCGGCACGGTGATGTCGCGGCTGGCCCGCGGGAAGGCGCAATTGCGCGCGGCGCTGGCGGCCGGGGTGCCGTCGGCGGCCGTCGTCCCGTTTCCCGTCACGGAAAGGAGAAAGCAGTCATGAACAACGACGAGGCGAAGTTTTTACTCCAGGCCTACCGGCCGCACGGGCAGGATGCAGGTGATCCCGCGCTTGCGGACGCGCTAGCGCAGGCCGGGCGGGATCCGGCGCTGCGTGCCTGGCAGGCGCGCGAGCAGGCATTTGATCTGGTGATCGCGGAGAAACTGGCTTCGGTGACGCCGCCGCCGGACCTGCGCGCCGCAATTCTCGCAGGCGGGCGGGCCACCCGGCCGGAACGCGCCTGGTGGCAGACCCGCTGGCTGGCGGTCGCGGCTTCGGTCGCGTTGTTGCTGGCGGTGGTGGGCGGCGGCCGCCTGCTTTTTCCGGGCGCGACGCCGCTGCCGACGCTCGGACAGTTCGCCCTCGACGACACCCTGCACGGCAAACACGGCGGCAAGGGTGAGCCCATGGGGGCGTTACAGGCCCTGCTGGGCCAGCCTTCGACGCGGCTGGGCGCGGGCCTGCCGGTTGACTTTGCGGCGCTGGAGGCGACCGGCTGCCGCACCCTGTCGCTCGGCGGAAATCCGCTGCTGGAGATCTGCTTCCAGCGTGAGGGGGCCGTCTATCACCTTTACATCATGCGGGCGGGCGATCTGCCCGCTGCGGCCGGCGCCTCGTCCGGACCGGAGTTGCTGGCGCAGGGCGGGGCGTCGGCCGCGTCCTGGCGGGATGGCCAGTTCGCCTATGCGCTCGTGGGCACCGGCGGAATGGATGCCGTCAAGCACCTGCTCTAGGACCGGCCGGAATGGCTTTTGGACTTGGTCGGGGATAGACAAATCTCCGGCCTTGGTGCGTCTTGTTCACAATGCCGGCCTCCCCCGACCTTGCGCAGCTGTATGACGAGCACGCCCAACCGCTGTTCGGCTTTCTGCTCCAGCTCACCCGCAACGAGGGCGACACGCGCGATTTGCTGCAGGAGGTATTCGTCAAGCTGGCGCGGCGGCCGAACCTGCTGGACGGGGTCGGGAATCCGCGCGCCTATCTCTTCCGCCTCGCCCACAACGCCGCGCTCGATCTCTTCCGCCGCCGGGGGGCCGATGGCCGGCGCACGGAATCACTTGCGGTCGGCGCCGACGCATTTGCCCCGGCGGACGATCCCGACGGCCAGGCTTTCCAGGCGGAACTCAATTCGGCGCTGGCCGAGTTGCCTGCCGAGCAGCGCGCCGTCGTCCACCTGAAGCTTTGGGCCGGGATGACGTTTGACGAGATTGCCACCACGCTCGATCTGTCCGCGAACACCGCCGCCAGCCGTTATCGCTACGGCTTAGACAAACTGCGCCTCCGGCTGCGTCCTTTGCACAACGAACTCACATGAAATCCGACGACCTTGAACACCGTCTCCGCGGCCTGCGATCCGCGGCTCTGCCCGCCGCCTGGCGCCAGGAGATTCTCGCCACCGCCCGGGATGCTTCCCTCCTCTCGGAATCGTCTGAGGCTGTCTCCCGGGCGGGGTGGGGTGAACTCTGGCCGACGCCGTGGGCCTGGGCGGGGGTCGCCTCGCTTTGGCTGGTGATCCTGGGCTTGAACGTCGCCACCAATGCCGCTGCGCCGACGGAGGCCATTGCGTCGATGCCGATCTCCCCTCAGGCTCTGCAATTGGTGTGGGCCGAACGCGAACAGCTGTGGCGGGATGCTGCCCTGCCAAGCGAACCATCGCCTGCGGCCACGACCCCGCCCAGCCGTCCGCGCCGCAGCGGGGCGGTCCCTTTCCGGCCGGTTTCCGTCTGAACCTCTTTTGTCCCTCCGCTCATGACCACCGCCGCCTCTCCCCGCCCTCGATTCCTGCACCGCCGGTTCTCGGTCCGCGGACTCCTCCGGTTGGTGTTCGTCCTGGTTTGCCTCATCACGCTGTTTGCCCTGGCGATGGCGGTGGAGACGTGGCGGTCGGCGCGGGAATGGCGGGCCTGGCGCGCGGCCGCCGAGGCCCGGGGCGAGCGTTTCGACTGGGCCTCGATCATTCCGCCCACGCCGCCACCGGAGCAGAATTTTGCCGCCATCCCGTTGTTTCAAAAACTCTTTGATTATACGACCGGACCCAACGGCCAACTGAAGTACCGCGATCCCGCCGTCGAAGACTGGTTGAAGAAGACCACCCCCGTGCTCGGTGCTGAGGAGGGAGAAAGACCCACGCCAGACAGCCCCAATTCCTGGGAAACGGGTTCAGCCACCAATTTGGCCCTTTGGGCGGACCTCTATCGCGGCAACTCAAATTACCCGCCCGCCCCCGACGGGGCCACGCCCGCGCAGACCATATTGGCGGCGTTGGGCCAGTTTGATGCCGAGATGGAGGAATTGCGGACGGCGTCGGAACGGCCTCAATCGGTTTTTCCGCTGCATTACAGCGAAGGCGCCTCGATGCGCTTGGTTCACCGGGAGGTGTTGGGGAAACTGGAATCGATTGCGGTGCTGCGGGCGTTGGCCTTCGGCCGGACCGGGCCGTCGGAGCGTGCCCTTGATGAATTACTGCTGGCGCAGCGGTTGGCCGAGGCCCTGCGCACGGAACCGACACTCGGCTCCACTTTAACCAGGGTTGGGTATCATCGCGTCGCGCTTCAGCCTGTCTGGGAAGCGCTGGCCGAGCGACGTTTGAATGGCGAACAGCTCACCCGGCTTCAATCCACCCTCGCGTCAGTCAACTTTGTCCCACAGCTGATTGTCGCCGTGCAGGCCGAACGTGCCTTTACGTGGGCCTTATTGGAGCGAATCCGCACCGGATCCGTCGGTCTTAAGGCGATGCTCGGACGTTCGCCTCCGGGACCGCAGTATCAGTTGCTACGGCTCCACAGTTTCTCCGGATTTTTTTTCTACCGGAGCGAGTTGGTTATCAGCCGCTATTTTACGGAGGGCATTCTGCCGGTGTTGGATCCCCTCCACGGCGCGATCAATTTTGGAGCCTTCGTCGAAACGAACGCCCGTATGAAGCCGCAATTGAATTCCCCGTTCAATCTGCCCGCGGGATTTCTGACCGCAACTTACGAGGAATTGCTCCGTAGGATTCTGTTTGTGCAGGCCGGTCAGAGCATGGCCGTGGCCGCGTGCGCCCTCGAGCGCTGGCGGCTAACCCATGACGCATATCCGGAAACCTTGGACGCACTCGTGCCTGGCCTGCTGGACCAGGCACCCGTCGATCCGTTTAACGGCCAGCCCCTGCATTACCGTCGGACACCGGCGAGTCGCTACCTGCTCTATTCGGTCGGAGGCAGCGGCCGGGACAATGGCGGCCAGCCGGACTTTACTTACAGCCGGGAACCCTCGCTCACCGCGGGAAACTGGGTGTGGAGCTATGAGAAGCTGAATAGTGTGTGGGACGACGAAACGCATTGAAGGTCGGTCACTGAGCGGGTGACGCACACTCCGAATCTGGGAGAACACCCGATCGGGGCCGGACAAAATATGCGCCGATTTTGACACGGGCTGGCAAGCAACCCGGCTTGTCCTTTGGCCGGGGTCCGGGCTGAGTGGGGTCTCGTTCCTCCGGCAGCCGGCGGCGGTGGGCTGCGCGGTCCGGGGGGCCCCCCTTTCCCCATGAGTTCACCCATCCAAGCCCTCCTCCGCGCCGAGGAATTGCCCACCCACTGGTATAACCTGAACGCCGACTTCCCGGAGCCCATTCCGCCGCCGCTGCATCCCGGCACCCGCCAGCCGGTGACGCCTGACCTGCTCTCGGCGATCTTTCCCGAGAACTTGGTCGCCCAGGAGATGACCGCGGAGCGCCTGGTGGAGATCCCGCAGGAGGTACGCGACGTTTACTCGCTGTATCGCCCGACACCACTCTTGCGCGCCGTGCGCCTCGAAAAGGCGCTGCAGACGCCCGCCCACATCTATTACAAATATGAGGGCGTCAGCCCCGCCGGCAGTCACAAGCCCAACACGGCAATTCCGCAGGCCTACTACAACAAGATCGCGGGCACCAAGCGCCTTGCGACCGAAACGGGCGCGGGCCAGTGGGGCTCGTCCCTGGCGTTTGCGTGCAGCGTGTTCGGTCTCGAGTGCAACATCTACATGGTAAAGGTGAGCTTTCACCAGAAGCCCTACCGCAAACTGCTGATGCAGACCTACGGTGCGACCGTCCATGCCAGCCCGAGCAACCAGACCGAGTTCGGGCGCAAGGTGCTCGCCGCCGATCCCCAGAGCAGCGGCAGCCTCGGCCTCGCAATCAGCGAGGCAATCGAGGACACCGTGACCCATCCCGGCACCAAGTATGCCCTCGGCAGCGTGCTGAACCACGTCTGCCTGCATCAGTCGGTTATCGGCCTTGAGACCATCACGCAGATGGAGCGGGCCGGCGAAGAGCCCGATGTGATCATTGGCTGCGCGGGCGGGGGCAGCAATTTCGCGGGCCTCGCCTTTCCCTTCCTCCGCGGCAAGATTGCCGGGCGGAAAAACTACCGCATCGTCGCCGTCGAGCCGGCCTCGTGCCCGTCGCTGACGAAGGGGGAGCTGCGTTACGACTTCGGCGACATGGCGGAAACGACGCCGCTGATGATGATGCACACGCTCGGCCACACCTTCATGCCGCCGAACATCCATGCGGGCGGACTCCGCTACCACGGCATGGCGCCGATGGTGAGCCATTGCAAAAAGCTCGGTCTGATCGAGGCGGTCGCGGTGCCGCAGCTGAAGGTGTTTGAATCGGCGGTGCGATTTGCGCGGACGGAGGGAATTGTGCCCGCGCCGGAATCGTCGCACGCGATTGCGGTCGCGATCGACGAAGCCCTGCGCTGCAAGGCCGAGGGGCGCAAACGCGTCATCGTCTTCAATCTCAGCGGAAACGGCCTGCTGGATCTCGCGGCCTACGATTCCTTCCTATCCGGCAAGATGCATGAGTCCGGGCTGGACACGGGGGAATGACCGAGGAGATCGAACTTTTCGCGCAGGCTTACACTAACAATCCAAGGCCGGTCCCTTTCCGATTGGTCCCCGATCTAATCTGCAAAGTTACCAAACCTCCCGGACATCTGCCTGGATGATCCACTTTCCATTTTCGTATTGAAGCAGGAATTGCTTTGGGCCACCCGGGTTGGGTGGGAGGTCGTAGTACGCTTTTGCTGTGCTCATGATGGGGCCTTTCAGTGGATCTGGCTCAATCGGTATTACCTTACTTGGAATATATTTAGGTGTCGCATTTTGCATCGATTCCAACTCGGCCATCAATTGAGTTAAATTTCCGAATCCTAGTGCCCTGTGGCCACGCTCTAATTGATCCGAATTTCTGTAAATGAGGGATTCGCCCGTATCCGTAGGCATGAATGAATTAAAACTAACGTATTTATCAGCAAATGCCGGGAACCCCTCTTTTTTCAGCGTCTGGAGCATGTCTTGCACGGCAATTTGCAATTCAGCCTTCGGGTCTATCGCTGCCGGGGAAATCGCAACGACGATCGACTTGTCTTGTGCCTCAATCGGTCCGGCGGGCCTTTCCTACGTAAACGTCCGGGCGGCGTCCTCCTATGCGGCGAGTAGAAGGTCGGATATGATGTCGCGATGGCCATCATTGCGACTGAACTGATCCGAACGAAGCAGGACGAACGAGGGCGGCGAATCACGCCGGCCGCTGAACGGGAGGCGCTGGTGCGGGCGTACCGCGAGAGCGGCCTGACCCAGAAGGCGTTCGCCGAGCGCGAGGGGATCAAGTATCCGACCTTCGTGTCGTGGATTCAGGCGAGTGCGCGGCGTCCCACCCAGCCGAAGGTCGGGTTCGCCGAGTTGACCGTGGCGCGAGCCCCGGGACTGCTGGAAGTGCAGCTGGCTGATGGCACCGTGATCCGCGGCGGTCAGGCCGAGGACCTCGCGCGACTGCTGCAACTGGTCCGATGCTGACCTTTCCCTCGGCCCTGCGGATCTTCCTCGCCGTCGAGCCGGTGGACATGCGCAAGCAGTTCAACGGCCTGTGGAGTCTGGCGGAGGAGAAGCTCAAGGAGAACCCGCGTCACGGGGCGGTGTTCGTCTTCGTCAACAAGGACCGGGACCGGATCAAGCTGCTCTACTGGGACGGCACGGGCGTGTGGGTGTTCGCCAAGCGGCTGGAGAAGGGGCGCTTCAGCTGGCCGGTGGGCGGCGACGAGACCAAGCTCACCCTGACGCCGCCCGCGCTGACGATGTTGCTGGCGGGCATCGACCTGAAAGACGGCTGCCGGAAAGCGTGGTACGAAGGCTGAAAAAAGATTCGTTTTGATGCGAAAAAGCTTGTCAGCGGACGATACGGTATCCATGTTATGGATACTCTTTTATGCCGCCCGCCGAACAGGTCTACGCCGAGAACCTCGCCCTCAAGGAGGAAGTCGAGGAGCTGCGGGCACAGGTGGCATGGTTCCAGCGGCAGATGTTCGCGGGGGGCCGCAGCGAAAAACTCCCGGGGGACACCCCGCTGCAGACCAAGCTCGGGCTGCCCGAGACGACGCCGGCGGAGCCGAAGCGCCAGGTGATCACGTACGAGCGGCGGACGCCGGCTCCGGAGCAGCGGCCGATCGCGGCGGAGGTGTTTGCGCACCTGCCGGTGCAGGAAACGGTGGAAATCCTGCCCGCCGAGGTGCAGGCCGAGCCGGCCGCCTTCGAAAAGATCGGGGAGGAGCGCACGTTCGAGGTGGACCTCGTGCCGCCGAAGCTGGTGAAGCGGGAGATCGTGCGGCCGAAGTTCCGGCGCAAGGCTGTGCGCGACCAGGCTCCGGTGATCGCCCCGGCGCCGCCGCGACCGGCGGTGGGCGGTTATGCAGCGGCCGGACTGATCGCCTATGTCGTGATCTCCAAGTACCAGCACCATTTGCCGCTGTATCGCCAGGAGGTGATGTCGGCACAGTGGGGGGCGGTGCTCAGCCGCAAGACGATGGCCGACTGGGTGCGGATCGCCGCCGACTGGGCGGAACCGATCTACAAGCTGATGCTCGCGGACCTGCTGCGGTCTCACTACCTCCAGTGCGACGAGACGCCGGTCAAGTTCCTCGATCCTGACGAAAAAGGCCGCGGAGCGCTCCAGGGCTACCTGTGGGTGGTGAGCCAACCCGGCGGCGATGTCGTCTTCGATTGGCGCCTGACGCGTCGTCACGGTGAACTGACCGGGCTGCTGACCGACGACTACACCGGGCTGATGCAGTCCGATGGCTACGAGGCGTACGGCGCCTATGCGCGGTCCCACCCGGGGGTCGTGTGGCTGGGGTGCTGGGCGCACGCCCGACGGAAGTTTTTCGAGGCGCAGTCCGATCATCCCCGGATCGCCAAGGCAGCCCTGCGGTTGATCGGCCGGATGTACCAGCGGGAGCGCGAATGGGACGAGCGCCAACTTCCGGCCGGGGAACGAACCAAAGAGAGGCTCAAGCCCGAGGGTCTGGCCCGCACCATGGACAGTCTGCGGCGCTTGGCCTTGTGGGCACGACAGTGGGTGCGGCCCAAATCCACCTTGGGCAAGGCCTGTGACTACCTCCTTGGGCAGTGGGAACCATTGGTGACGCACCTGTACCACGGCGAAAGCCGGCTGGACAACAACCTCGTCGAAAATGCCGTCCGGCCTTCCTGCATCGGCAAGAAGAACTGGCTGTTCATCGGCCACCCGGAAGCCGGCCAGCGCTCGGCCATCCTTTACTCGCTGATCGTGTCCTGCCAGCGCCACGGCAAGGATCCCCTGGCTTACTTGAAAGACCTCCTCACGCGTCTGCCCCGGATGACGAATCAGGACGATCTGCGTCAGTTGACTCCGCTGCTCTGGCAGCCGGCTTCGATCTAAAACTAAGATCTCATTGGTAACCATCGCGACGTCGTAATGGTCACCATTGAGACATCGCATTGGTAACCATCAAGACGTCAGCCCAGGGACGCGGACCGGACGCTTAC
>CAIQQB010000121.1 GCA_903873805.1 uncultured Opitutia bacterium
CCGCCCCGGAGCCCGGCCAAGCGTGGCCGACCGCTTTTCCCACTTGCACCACACCTAACAAATCCTATCACCCCAACCACCCTCCGAGTGGCTGGTTTTGAAGTGGCCAGCGCTGGCCGGTTTTGAGGTGGCCAATGACACTTTCGCGTATGGATACGCAATCGACCAGTAGATTGCTGAATATCCGATAAAGGCAGAGACCGAAATGAGGCGACGCTTTTTGAGTTCGAAACTCATAGTTGACAGATTCGTGGCGGGAATGCCCCCCCCCCTCACGAGCCGACCGCGGCCGGGAGGGTGAGTTCATGCTTGGGGTCGGGAAACTCGAAGACGCGGAGCTCGGTGGGTGGCGGGATCGTCGCGCGCGGGCGGTCGCGGTTGCGCGGGAGCGATTCCCAGCGCAGGACGTAGCACACGTCGTCCTGCCGCGAAAGTCGCAGGTTCACTTCCATGCCCGGGGTGTGCGGTATGAGCAGAGCGGCGAGCGGATCGGCGGGACCTGCCGGCGCGGCGGCCGCGGCAGCGGGTAGGGGCGTGAGGTCGTCCGCGCGGAATTGCACGCGGCCGCTGCCGGCGGCGCGCGTGGTGTAGGGCACCGTGAGGACGCCGTCGGGGGCGGTCTGCGGCGGAGTGAGAAGGACTTCGCCCTCGATGGAGCCACCTCCGGAAAAGGCCCACTTGAAATTCCAGTCGGTCAGCGCGCGGGTGCGCCAGCCCTCGCCGTCGGGCCGGGCGGCGAAGAGCTGCGAATGCCCGGCGGCATCGTAGCGGTGATAGACGACGACGGGTTGCTGGTGCTCGTCGAAGCCGAGGGCGAAGGTCATGTTGATGAGGCCCTCATGGGGCTTCGCCGCGTCGACCACGTCGCCGCGGGCGAGGGTGACGGGCAGCGCGATCGGCCGGCCGAGGTGGTCCTCCCAGTGCAGCAGGTCGCGGCTGCGGGCGTAGGACAGGTGGTTGTTGGTCGAGCAGTCGGGGGTGTCGCGCCACATCCACACGAGATGGAAACGGCCATCCGGACCCGGGGTGGGATCGAGGGCGTAGGCGTTGCGCTTGCCCTCGCCGTCGAGCAGCGGCGTGTCGAGCAGGCGGTACCAGGTGCGGGTGGCGGAATCGTAGGTGTTGTAGAGATCGCTGCCGTTGCCGCTGGAGCCGTCGCGGTAGCGGAAGAACAGGTCGCCGACGGCGTTGCGGAAAAACACCGGGTAGGTGCAGGTGGTCTCCCGCTCGCCGGTCATGCGGTCGAGGCGCTCGAAACTCGTGATGTCGAGCGGGCGGGCGGTGCGGTAATAGACGAGCTCGTCCACATGCATGTTGCCCGAGAGGTGGAGGCAGCCGTCCCGGTCGGAGGCGAGCGCGAGGTAGTTGTGGCTGTCCCAGCCCGTGACGTTGGAGTTGCGCTGCGCCTTTGCGAGCCAGCGGCCCTCGGGGTGGACTGTCGTCCAGTCGGCGGACCCCAGCGGCCGGGACGCCACGGTGATGTGGCGGTCGGCGTCATAGTAGGCGACAAACTGCCGTCCGCCCTGGGTGAGAAAGGCAAAGCTCACCGGTTCGCCGGCCCAAGCCTGGCCGACGGGTACACCGGCGGGCGGGACGGGGGCAGCGCCGCGGACGGCGCCCCAGGGCAGTTGCAGCAGCAGCAGGAAGAACCAATGGCGGGGACGAATCATGGGGTGAGGCGGATGGGGCAGTGGTAGCGGGGAACGGGGCGGTGGCAAACTTTCGTGGCGCCTGGCACTGGCTCAGTTTGCGAATTGTAGGTCGGGGTTTATCCCCGACACGTCGGGCATGAAGCCCGACCTACGGCGGCAAACAGCAAACTGAGCCACCACCCGGCGACTGCCGCTGGGCGGATTCCCCGGCAATGGTAAAAAGCTCGTCATAAAGGTGGAATCTTACAGTAAGAATTGTGTGGCGTTGAGCGACGCGTCCGCTGGACTTTCCCTTGTATCCACGGAGCACCGACTGCGCTCCGCGGCCCGCCCCGGCCACTGCGGGGTCATTCCCGCAACCTCCGCCACCGCCTTCCCCTCACCTCCATGGGCTTTTACTTCGAAGATCACCAAAGCATGTATGCGCACGCCGGCCTCAACGTGGAGCGCACGCTCGAGGGCATTGTGCGCCGCTACCTTGGGAACAACCCCGCGCTGCCGCCCACCTACCGGGCCTTCGACCGCTCCGGCATTCTGCGGGGCAAGGACTACCGCTATCTCGCTGATTTCAACCAGCGTTTTCCGCAGGCCGCCGCCGGTCAGTTCGTCTACGTGTGGGGCAAAATCTGGGCTGACGCTCCGGCGCAGCTGAAATTTGACCTGAACATCCTCTGCCCGACGGTGGTGTATTGCAACCGGCAGCTGCTGCACCGCTCCGACATCATCCAGGAGCGTTATCCGGACCGCCGCGTCAGTCTCCAGCTACCCCTGCAGGCCGGCTGGAATCATGTTGTCCTCCGGTTCAAGAAGACCGCCGCCGGCTTCGGCGGCATTTTCGGCACCTGGCTGGGCAAGCTCCCGTATTATTTTCTCCTGCCCGATCCCGCCCGCGAGGGCCAGGAGGGCTGGCTCTTTTCCCCGCCACTGGCCGCCGAGCTGCCGCAAATTCCTGGGGTTGGCACCACGCCCGCGGACACCGGTATCAGTTGGGGGCCGGACCAGATCTGGGGCGCGGCCGAACGGAAACAGGGTCAGCTGCGCCGTCTCTACGGACGTGTGGCCAAGGCCTATGCCATGGGCTGGACCAAGGCCAGCTTTCTGCAGGCTGGGGTTGCTTCCTACACGCTGAAGGGCCGCAGCCGCAGCCCGCTCCAAGTGTTCATCGACGGCCAGCCCGTGTTTGCGACCGCCCGGACCGGGGCATTTTCCGCGAAGCTCCGCGTGCCTTTTGGTCACCACGACGTGATGGTGAAATGCGATGCTGGCGCCCGTGACTGGGGCTTCGAGCTGTCGCTCCACGACCGCTTCGGGGTGCTGTCATTCAGCAGCCCCTGCAATCTCGCCGGCAGCAGCCTGCCCTGGATCTTCATCGGGCCCTTTGCGGCGGACCGCGCGCCGGATTTTGCGACCCTGACAAATCTCGACAAGCTCGCCCCCGGCCTCGGCGGTGACGTCTACTGGCGGCCCGACCTGCCTGACACCTGGGTGCGGCCCTACAACGAGAACGTGCTGTACGGCCAGTGGAACTACCCCCTGGGTGTCACGCTGTACGGCCTCCTGCACAGCGCCCGCGCCATCGGCTCCACCGAGACCGAGCACTACATCGCCGGGCACATCCAGGCCTGCTGCGACATTTTTGACTACGCGCTTTGGGACCGGAAGCAGTACGGCGGTGCCACCAACGTCCTCCACCTCCTCACCAGCATCGACAGCCTCGATGACTGCGGCTCGTTCGGCTCGGTCCTGCTGGAGGTCGCGAAGTACTGTGAGATCACCGGCATGCGCCGGCTCGCCGACTACGTGGCCGACTACATCAGCACCCGGCAGATCCGCCTCCCCGACGGCACCTTTTTCCGGAAGAACCTGATGCACACCTTCCACGAGGACACGCTCTGGGCGGATGATCTCTACATGAGTGTGCCGTTTCTCTGCCGCTACTTCGAGCTCACCGGCGAGGGCAAGTACATCGACGACGCCGCCCGGCAGTTCCTCGGTTTTAAGCGCCATCTCTACCTCCCGAAGCTGCAGGTCATGTCCCATGTTTTCGACTTCAAGCGCGGTCTCGCCACCGGCGTGCCCTGGGGACGCGGCAACGGCTGGACCATCTTCTCCCTCTCCGAGCTCCTGGCGGTCCTGCCGGCCAAGCACAAGCTGCGGCCGGAGTTGCTCGCATTCTTCCGCGACCTCAGCGCCGGCTATCTGGCGTTGCAGGATGCCGCTGGCATGTGGCACCAGGTGCTCAACGAGCATGATTCCTATCCCGAGACCTCCTGCACCTCGATGTTCGCCTACGCCTTCGCCCGTGGCATTCAGTTCGGCTGGTTTGAAGAGCCCGACCCCTACATCCGCTCGGTCTTCCGGGCTTGGGAGGCCCTCAACCGCACTTCCATCGACCAGAAGGGCAACGTCCACGGCGTCTGCCGCGGCTCGGAGTTCTGCTTCACGTCCGACTACTACAAGCATGAGTTGCTCTGGAACCTCAACGACACGCACGGCATCGGCATCGTCCTGCTCGCCGGCGTCGAGGTGCGGCGCCTGATGGACCGGCTCAAGGCCTGATCCCCCCGAGGGTGGATGGAGTGGGGGGGCTCTTCCGGCAAAAACGGACCAACCCATTGTGGGGTTGTTTTGGGCCTCACCTTGCGTGAGGCCCTTCTGGCTGTAGGCCAGCTCGGTGAGCTGGCTCAGCAGTCAAAGCCAGGTCAGCGACCTGGCCTACAGTTGCGACAGCAATCCGCTCGCAGCCAAGGCTCGACGCAAGGTCGAGCCCTACATCGGAGATGAACCGTCCCGCACTCTCACACCTGCGCGTACAACTCGCGGAGAAAGCGGCAGCTCGGGCCCGCCGACGCGGGCGTCGCGTCCTCCAGCAGCACGTTGATCCCCGGCTTGCGCTGCTTGAGGTGCCGCAGCAACAGGGGGTAATTCAGCTGCCCATCGCCCGCGGGCCGGGATTCCAGGCGGCCGTCCCGCAGCACAAAATCCTTCGCGTGCAGGATCGCCATGCGGTCGCCCAGCAGGGCGAACGACTCCTCGATGATCGCATCCTGGTCGCGGTGGTTCGCCGCGTTCAGCAGGTTGACGGGGTCAAAGATGACCTGGAGATTCTGCGAATCGACCTCGTCGAGCAGACGCCGGAGCCGGCGCGGGGTGGAAATGACGTAGCGCTCGACCGCCTCGATGCCGACAAACACGCCGAATTTCTCGGCCTCGCGCACCAGCTCGCGCACGCCCGCTAGCACCGCCTGGAAGGCCGCCTCGCCCTGGTTCTCCGGGTGCGGGGAATAGTCCGCGTTCAGCGAGCCCGTCTCCGTGCCGACCACGCTGCAGCCGAACTCCCGGGCGTGCCGCAGGTACTCCTTGAAGCGGCCGAGCTGGAAGCGGCGCTCGGTGTCGTTCGGATCGGCGAGGTTGATGTAGCAGCCCAGCACGGCCACCTGCAGGCCATGGCGGCCGAGCGCCTCGCGGACGTGCCGAGCGAAACCGGGGCTGAGGCGCCCGGCGTCGGTGTCAAAGCCGGCCAGGGCCTTGACGGGTGCGAGCTGGACGGCGCTGAGCCCCTGGGCGGCAATCTGCCGGCCCAGCTCGTCGACGGGCAGTTTGCCGAAATCGTGTGCGCGGACGCCGAGGTTGATCATGTGCAGGAACCGAGGGTGGTTCCGCCGGGCCGGCTGGCAACGCCGAATGCGCCCGGCGTGGTATCCAGCGCGGCCCGGACTGCTGAGACTCGCGCTTTAGTCTGCCAAGGCTGCTGCCTCCAGTCCCGCCGCTCACGCGGCGGGCTAGCTCGGAAATGTCGCTCTGCGCGTGGGCGCAGGGCATTCGGGCATTCGTCAGGCTAGTGTTGTGATGCCGATATAGCTAGACATATCGGTTTTTTGCCTTCAGGCTGGCGGGATGAGCAAATTTGCGCCGGTGTTGGGCGTGACGACCGAACAGCAAACAGTTTTGGAAACGTGGCTCCGGGCGCATGGCAC
>CAIQQB010000122.1 GCA_903873805.1 uncultured Opitutia bacterium
GGAGCGTCCGGTAATGTGACCGGCAACGCCACTGCCGGAGGCAGCTTCACCGGCCTGGCCGTCGGCGGCAACAGCACTGCGCTAGTCCTCGGGGTGAACACGGCGACGGCCGGCTCCAAGACGGGCACCGCGACCTTCGCCTTCGACTCGCAGGAGATCAACGGCAGCGGCCTCGTCACCACCCCGCTGACATCACAAACGGCGACGGTTTCGGCCAGCGTCTACAAGCTCGCGGCGGCCAGCCCGCTGACCGGAGTGAACCTCGGCAGCTTCCACGAGGGGGACGTGGCGCAGCAGGCACTCACCGTTGCCAACAGCGCCGCCGCCACGGGCGGGTTCACGGAGGCGCTCGCGGGCGCGTCCGGCAACGTGACCGGCAATGCCACGGACTCCGGAAGCTTCAGCGGGCTCGCTGTCGGCGGGAACAGCTCGGCGCTCGTCATTGGGATTGACACCGCGACCGCCGGGGCGAAGAACGGAAACGCGACCTACGCTTTCGCCTCGCAGGCGATCAACGGCAGCGGCCTCGGCACGACGGCGCTGGCCGCGCAGACTGCGACCGTCTCGGCCAGTGTTTACAAGCTCGCCGCCGCGAACGCGTTGACGGGCCTGAACCTCGGTAGCTTCCACGAGGGCGACGTGGCGCAGGCCTCGCTCTCGGTCACCAACACCGCCGCCGCCACCGGCGGGTTCACGGAGGATCTCACCGGCGCGTCCGCTAACGTCATTGGCAATGCGACGGCTTCCGGCAGCTTCAGCGGACTCGCCGTTGGCGGGAACAGTTCGGCGCTGGTCATTGGGTTGGACACCGCGACCGCCGGGACGAAGAGCGGGAGCGCAACTTACACGTTTGCCTCGCAGGCGATCAACGGCAGCGGCCTCGGCACGACGGCTCTGGCTCCGCAAACCGTCAGCGTTTCCGGTGCGGTCTACCGCTTTGCCACCGGCAGCGGTCTGCCGGCCAGCGTGGACCTCGGGATCGTCCATGTGGGTGATGTCGTGACGGACACGCTCACGGTCTCCAACTCCGCCGCGGCCAGCGGCGGCTTCACCGAGTCGCTCGGGGCCGCGTTCGGTCTCCCCTCGGGCGCATTCAGCGGCAGCGGGTCGGTCACCGGTCTCGCGCCGGGCGCCAGCAGCACCGCACTCAAGGTGACGCTCAACACCGCCGCCGCCACCTCGCTGACCGCCGTGCCGGTGTCGGTTAACTTCACCTCCCAGGCCGTCCCGGGCAGCGGGCTCGGCAACACGGCCCTCGCGCCGCAGACCACCGCATTTACGGCCCAGGTCAACAACTACGCCGCCCCGGCCTACAGCCTGACCTCTGGTGGCGCCACGCTCAGCCTGCTCTCGCCCACTTCGGCCGTGCTGGATTTCGGGCAAGTCGTCGTCGGCAACGGATTCGTCACCGTGCAGCTTCGCCTCACCAATGCCGCCGCGGCTCCGGCCGATGCGCTCAAGGGCAGTTTTGCCGTGAGCAATCCGAGCGCGGCTTACTTCATCACCGGCGCCAGCGACTTTACCAACCTGGCCGCGGGGGCCTACCAGTCGTTTCAGGTTGGCCTCACTACCAACCAGCTCGGGAGCTTCAGCGAATTGCTGACGCTCGACGGCACCAGCCAGAACGGTAGCGGCTATGCCGGTTCCCTTGGCGAATTCCAGCTGCAGATTCAGGGGACGGTCGCGATCCCCGAGCCGGCGCAGACCACCGCGCTGATCGGACTGACCTTTCTCCTGCTGCTGATCGCACGGCGGAAGCTGCGGCTGCGGGCCGGAACGCGGTGACGGGCAGGCAGCCCCCGGTTTCGTGACCCGAACGGCATTGCCCCGACATTTGCTTCTGCGGTTTGACGCGTGCACGTGGTTGATGCATCGCCCGGACGCACGAATGCACACCACTCCTGCGCCCGATCGATCCACAAGCATGTCATCTATTGGTTGACAAGTTCGTGGATGTTGCGGTGAGCGATGGGCTCCCTGGACCTTGGTCGGATCGCCACCCGCAGAGTGTGGTGGGGGCTCCGGCTGGTCTGAGGGCCATTTGGCTTGCGCTGACGGGTGAAAAGGGCAACGAAACCAGCCTTGCTTTTGGTTCCTGCACTGGAGCCCGCCCCGTCTGCCCCTCGCGCGCTGCCCTTCCGTCTGACTCACCCCCCACCTCTCATGAATACTCCCCGTCATGCGCTTGTCATTCTGTCGGCTGCCGCACTCGCTCTCCTGACGCCCGGCTGTCAGACCCAGCCGGTCGCCGCCACGGCCGCCACGCCCGACATGACATTCACGCTGAACGGTGCTCCGGCCGCGGTGGGCGAGGTCGCGCCGGCCGACCTGAAGGACCTCGTGCTGGACAACGGCCTGATCAAAATCACCTTCGGCCACGACACGCGCGGTGAGATCAGCGCCACTTCGCTGCTGAAGAACGGCCAGGAGCTGATCCACAATCTCAACGGCGTCCAGCCCCGTGACACCGACGCCAAGCGATCGTTCTACCACGACTGGAGCGCGAGCGGCGGCATGATGCACATCACGACCGTCAAGATCATCAAAAACACGCCCGAGCTCGCGCACTTCGCGCTGATCGGCAACGGCCCGCCGTATCTGGAAGACCACTACGTCATGCTGAAGGGCGAGAGCGGCATCCACCCCTACGTCATCATCAAGGGCCAGTTCGGCGGCGAGATGCGCACGATGTACCGCTTTGACATGCACCTGCTCGACTGGACCTGGACCAATGAGCGGGTCGCACAGCAGAAGTCCTACGCGTTCCTCCAGGCCATCTCGACGGCCGGTAACGTGGGCGACGAGACGTGGCGGCTGCCCGACGGCACGATCTATTCCAAATACGATTATGTGCTCTATTACTCCGAGTCGCCGATGTGGGGTCATTTTGGGCATGGCTTTGGGGCGTTCTTCATGCCCGTCAGCACCGAGTCCTACGCCAGCGGGCCGCTGCGGCAGGAACTCGCGGTTCACCAGGACGCGCTGATCCTGAATTATCTGGGCGGCGGTCATTTCAGCGGCGGCGGCCCCGCCGGCGGCCGCACCGGCGAAAAGATCCACGGTCCCTGGTTCCTCTATTTCAACGCTGCGCCGACGCCGGAGGCCCTGATTGCGGACGCCTTAAAAACCGCCGCGGCCCAAAAGCAGCAATGGCCCTACCCGTGGATGGAAGAACCTCTTTATCCGGTGAAACGCACCACGGTCACGGGCACGCTGAAGATTTCCCATGATCGTTCGGCGGCCTATGCCACCATCATCCTCGGCCAGCCCGGCAATCCGGCGCGCGGCGGTGGCGGCGGCGGGCGGGGCGCCCGCGGTGGGGCGGCACCCGCTCCGACGGCGGCCCTATCCCCGGCCCTCGACCCGGCGAACTATGCCGCCTTCGGCCCGGGTGGCAGCGTATTCGGCCAGGAAGTCGCCCCGACGGATGCGGCCTCGGTGGGCGGCGGCCGCGGCGGGCGCGGGGGCGGCGGTGCCCCCAACGCGGGCGCGGCGGCCGACCGGGCCAGCGTCATCTACACCCAGGCGGGCGACTACATTTTTTCCGTGAAGGCCGACGCGAACGGCCGGTTCACGCTGCCCGCGGTCCGGCCCGGCACCTACACACTCTATGCCTGGCAGAACCAGGGCTCCATCACCCAGTCGTTCGCCAAGGACGGCGTCGAGGTGAAGGGGAACACGCTTGACCTCGGCGAGGTCAGCTGGGATCCGCCCTATCATCCCAACCTGCTGTTTCAGGTCGGCCAGGCCGACCGCATGGCCGGCGAGTTCAAGTTTGGCGACCAGCCCCGCACCAGCCAGTGGATGCTGCAGGTGCCGGCCAACCTGACTTTCACGGTGGGCCAGAGCAAGGAGCGCACCGACTGGTATTACGCGCAGAAGACGGGCACGTGGACCGTCAAATTCAATCTGGCTAAGGCGGTCACAGGCAACGGCTACCTGACCATCGCCATCGCCGGCGGCGGCGGCAGCGTGACCGCGGCGATCAACGGCACCAGCGTGGGCAGCCTGAACTACAGCGACGACGCCAGCGTGCGCCGCGCCACCAACCGCAGCGGTCGGTATGCCAGAAACGAATACACCTTCCCTGCCTCGATCCTGAAAGCCGGCGAGAATACGCTGACCCTGAGCGCGAACGGGGCCGGCCTGATGTACGACACCATTGTGCTGGAGTCGGACTGAAGCAAAATGTCTGTGCCCCGCCGGTCAGTCTTGCCGGTTCGATTTTTTCTCGGCCTCGCCCTGCTGACGGGCGGCGCCTGCCGGCACCTGCCTTTCTCGACCGGCGCCCGCGACCCACGTTTCGAGGCCGGGCCGATCATCCCATGGTCACGCGCCGCCCACGGCAACGGCCATTATTACCAAGCCGTCGCCGCCCCCGCCGGAGTCAACTGGGCCGACGCGCAGGCGTGGGCCCTCGCCCACGGCGGCTATTTGGCGACCATCACCTCGGCGGCGGAAAATGATTTTGTTTTCCAGCTCATCACGGACCTGCGTTTCTGGGGCCGGGATCCGTGGGGCAACCTGCAAGGCCCGTGGCTCGGCGGTTTTCAGCCCGAAGGCTCGCCGGAGCCGGACGGCGGCTGGCAGTGGCTCAACCATGATGGCGCGTTTGCCTACACGAATTGGATGCCGCCCGACCAGCCCGACAACAAAACTCCCGACGAAAACCGGGTGGAATTCTTCACGCACACCGCCTATTGGAACGACGCCCCCGGCGAGTGGACTTACCCGCACGGCTTCGTGGTGGAATACTCGGACGCTCCTGCCGCCTCCGCCGACCGCAGCCGGCGCAACGCAACGTCCCGGCCTGTGACCGTGCCCCTGACCGGCGAGCTCGTGATATTTTCGGCGATCTTCAGCGGCCAGGACGGCTCGGCCGATGTGACCGCGCTGGTCGCCGAACTGGCCCGGCCGGGAGCGGCCGTGTTTTTTGCCAGCCCAAAATGGCTCGGCACCGATCCCGCCCCCAACTGGAAAAAGAAGCTCTCGATCACTTACCGGTTTCGCGGTCGGCCCGCCTTGCTCACCACCGGCGAGGGTGGCGCGATCAGCTACGAGATTCTCGCGGCCAACGCCGGCGGCGACCCGTCGCGCCCGCCCCGCGCTGTTCCGGTGAACGGCGGCGAGCCGAAAATCCTCAACGCCTGGTTCGGCACCGGCAATTTGTTTGCCGATGTGACCGCGCGGGTGGCCGATCTGATTAAAACAAAACCGGACGGGTTTGACGCGACACCGGATGAACTGCAGTCCGATCCGACGCCAGGTCTGATCAAGGAATTCATGGTCGTCTATGAATATGGCGACCAGCGCCAAGTCTTCACCGTCCAAGAAGGCGGCGCGTGCAGCCACGATCTGCTCGCGCGAAACCCGGCCAAGCCGTGAGTCGGCCGCCACCCGTCAAGGCGGTCCGCGCGGCGCTGGTGTTGGAGTGAACGGCCGAAGTAAGGATGATTCCGCCCTGAGCTGCCAAATGGAGGCCAGGTCACTGGACTGGCGGTAAATTCGGAGCCAGCTCAACGAGTTGGCCAACACGGATGGCCCGGTAGCTGACGTTCTCAGGCGGGGCGGTGGAGTTCGATCGTGCGGGTGCCCGCGGCCGCGGTCAGGAGGGCTCCGGCTTCGGGGTCCGCCGGTGACACTCCGGCGGAGCCGCCCGGCAGCAGGATCAGGGTTGTATTGTCCGTCCCACCCAGCGCATTGGCCAGGGCCAGGCTCTGCCGGACGAATTCGACCGGTGTGCCCGCGCTTTCGGCCAGGAGTTGCCAGCCGGCGGGCACCAGCAGCTGGCGGGCGGGCATGATCCCGTCCGTGGCAACCAGGAGGGCGGACCAGTTTGTGCCGAGGAGCCTGATTTCCGGATCCACGCCGCCGGGTTGGCCGAGAAACTGGGCGAGCGCGCGTTCGAGCGGGGAATAGTCCTCGCCGGGACTGGCATCCAGCACGCCCCGATCCTGGAACTGGGCCGCCATGGTCTGGTCGGTGCAGAGCTGGGTGAACTGGAAGGCCTCATCGAGACCGAAGATCTTGCTGTCGCCCACCTGGACGGCGAAGGGAGGGGCGTTTCCGGGCAGGAGGACCGCCGCGAGGGTGGTGGCCCCGTCCTCGCCGGTCCGGGAGCAGACAGCTTCGTTTGCCTCTTGCACCGCCCGGCGGAGCAGTTGCGGCCAGTCGGGCGCCGACGGTTCCGCCAGGTGGCCTTCGACCTCCGCGACGATACTGCCGACGAAGGCGGCCAGGCCGGCCGAGGCCGACAGCCCGCTCTCGGGCAGACTGCCGACGCCGTCGGCCACCACGGCCAGACGGAAACAGCGTTCCAGGTCAGCGGACCGGTATTGGACGATGAGATGGCGGTCCTGATTTTCGGAGCGTACGCAGCCGAGGGTGGTGCCGCCGGCCAGGTCGGAGGCGAAGGCGGTGACCGCGGTGGGAGCCAGCGGAGATTCCAGCAGGTTGAGCAACGCGGTGGCAAGGCGCCGGTCGGTCCGTGGGGTGGCGGCGGTCAGCATGGGGGATGGGTGACGGAGAATCAGATTGGGGTCGCAGCCGAGTCGGGCGTGGCGACCGGCAGTTCGAGGGTGAAGGTGGCGCCCTGCGCAGGGCCGTCGCTCTGGACGGTGATCCGGCCCTTCATTTCCTTCGCGGCGTTGGCGCTGGAATGGAGGCCGAAACCGTGGCCCTTGGCCCGCGTTGTGAAGCCATGCGCGAAGATGCGGGTGAGGTTTTCGGGGGGAATGCCGATCCCGTTGTCTTCCACGCTCAGCCGCACGGTCTGACTATCGGGTGCGGAGGCGAGGCGCAGCGTCATCACTTTCTCCGGGTGCGGGCCGTCGTCGCAGGCATACTTGGCGTTGCGGATGAAGTTGACGAGGATCTGGAGCACCTTGGGTTTTTCGGCATAGACGGGAGGCACGGGCTGGAAGTCGCGCACGACCTTCACATCATGGCGGGAGAGGGCGGCGGAGTTCATGCGCAGCGCGTCGTCGAGGAGCGCGGCGGCGGAAAGGGGCTCGACGATGCCGACCATGGTGGCGAACGACTGCTGCATCGAGACGATGTCCTTGATGTGATCAATGTTATGCTGGAGCGACTCGATCTCGGCGAGCAGTCGGGTCCGCTCCTCCGCGAAATTTTGCGCGAGGGATGCGATCAGCTCCGGCATCCGGCGGCCCCGGGGATCAGTCGTGAGAAAGATCCCGAGATCGGCGGTGTGTTCCGTCAGCAGGGCGGAAACCTTGCCGAGCGTGGCGGCCTTGGAGTCGCGCAGGCCGGTGGCCAGTAGGGTGGCGGAGACGTTGACGCTGTTGAGGACATTGCCGACGTTGTGGAGCACGCCGGTGGCGATTTCGGCCATGCCGGCCTGGCGGGAGGCGTCGACCAGCTCGCGCTGGGCTTTCTCGAGGGCGCCCTGGGTTCGTTTGACCTCGGTGATGTCCCGGGTGAGACCGAACGTGCCGATGATGGTGCCGTCGCGGTCCCGGAGGGGCAGTTTGCTCACGAGCGACCAGGTTTCGCGGCCGTCCGCCCACACCACCTTCTCCTCGCGGCCGATCATCGGGACGCCGGTGCGCATGACCTCATCCTCATCGGCCTTGGTCCGACTGGCGTTCTTCGCGGTGAAAAAATCAAAGTCGGTTTTGCCGATGATCTCGTCCCGCTGCCTTAGACCGTTGCGGATGATCTTGGACTGGCTGACGGCGATAAAGCGCCCGTCGCGGTCCTTGAAATAGACGAAGTCGGGCACGTTCTGGAGGAAGGCGGCAACGAGGGCCTGGTCGAGCTGTTGGGCTTCGTCGTGAGCGAGGTCGGGGATTTCGAGTGCGATGGGGGACATGGAAGTGGGCGCGGTCAGGCGGCGGTGGCGGTGGTGGCGGTGGTGGGAAAGGTGCAGCGCGCGAGCACGGCCTGGAGCACTTGGGGTTTGACGGGTTTGGTGAGGTAGTCGTCCATGCCAGCGGCGAGGCAGGCCTCGCGGTCGCCGGCCATGGCATTGGCGGTCATGGCGATGATGCGGAGGTCGGGCGGGAAGCCGGGCTCGCCGGCGGCTTGGGCCGCGCGGATGCGGCGGGTGGCCTCGAGGCCGTCCATCACGGGCATCTGGGCGTCCATCAGCACGATGCCGTAGGATTTGCGGCGGAGAGCGTCGAGGGCCTCCTGGCCGTCGGCAACGATATCGGCGGTCCAGCCCAGGCTGCGGAGAACGAGCTGCGCCACCTTCTGGTTCACTACGTTGTCCTCGGCGACCAAAATGGTTGGAAGGGCGGTGGTGGGGTGCACTGCCTTCACGGGCGCTGGCTCCAAGTTCTCGGCGACCTGATCCGTCGGGTTCGCGCGAGCGAGAACCTGGACCAGCGTGGACCGAAGCTTGTCGGGATGCACCGGCTTGGTTTCGCAGGCCGCGAAGCCGTGCGTCTGCTGGGCGAATCGGCTCAGGCGATCACCGTGCGAGGAGAGCATGACCAGCGCAGGCGGCGGAAAGCCGCGCTCGGCCCGGATGGCGGCGGCCGGCATGAGGCCGTCCATTTCCGGCATCTGGTAGTCGAGGATCGCGAGATCGAAGGGCTGTCCGGCGGCGGCGGCCCGGCGCAGTTCGGCCAGCGCCTGCTGGCCCGAGCCGGTGACGCTGTGCGGCATTTGCCAGAGTCCGAGCAGACGGCCGAGGAGTTTGCGGTTGGTCGCGTTGTCATCCACGACGAGAGCGCGATGCCGGTGGAGCTGGGCGGGCGGCGGCCCGGCTTCCGGCCGGACCAGTTCGGCCGGTTCGAAGGCAAAGGTGAACCAGAAGGTGGCGCCGGCACCGGGCCGACTCTGCACGCCAATTTCTCCGCCCATGAGTTCGACGAGCCGCTTGCAGATGGCGAGACCGAGCCCGGTGCCACCAAACTTGCGGGTGGTGGAGGAATCGGCCTGCACGAACGGATGGAAGAGCGCGTTCTGCACGTCGGCGGGGATGCCGATGCCGGTGTCGGTGACTTCGACACAGATGCGGCGATCGTCCCCGGATCCGTTGGCGGGACGCACATGGACGCCCACCTCCCCCTGAGCGGTGAACTTGATGGCGTTGCCCACGAGATTGAGGAGGATCTGGCGGAGCCGGGCGGGATCGCCGCGCAGGCAGGTGGGGACGGCTGGGTCGAGGTCGAGGATAAGCTCGAGGCCCTTTTGCGCGGCGGTGGCGGCGTGCAGGTCAATGGCGGACTGCAGGTGGTCCGCCAGGCAGAAGTCGATGTGCTCAAGCTCGAGCCGGCCGGCCTCGATCTTGGAAAAATCCAGGATGTCGTTGATGATGGCGAGCAGCGAGTCGCCGCTTTGGCTGAGGGTTTCGACCAGATCGCGCTGCTCGGCGTCGAGCGCGGTGGTGAGGAGCAGGCTCGCCATGCCGACAACGCCGTTCATGGGCGTGCGGATCTCGTGGCTCATGTTGGCGAGAAAGGCGCTCTTGGCGCGGTCGGCCGCTTCCGCCGCGCCCTTGGCCCGCAGCAGATCGGCCTCAACCTCGGCGCGGCGGCCGATCTCCTGCTCGAGGGAGAGGTTGGCCAGCTCGAGCTCGGCGGTGCGGGTTTGGACCCGCCATTCGAGCTCCGCGGCCTGGGTGCGAGACTCCTGCAGCAGGCGCCATTTCTCCGTGAGGGAATTGGCCAGCTGCAGCACCTCGACGGTGTCGAAAGGCTTCTTGAGGATCAGCAGCCGGTCGGAGGCGCCGAGCTTGGCGATCATCTCGTCCCACGAATAATCCGAGTAGGCGGTGCAGATGACGATCTGCAGGGTCGGGGAGATTTTCCAAAGCTCGAGGCTGGTTTCCACCCCGTCCCAGCCGGGGGGCATGCGCACGTCGACAAACGCCATGGAGTAGGGCCGGCCTGCCGCCTCCGCGGCCCGGACCCGTTCGCAACCCTCCTGGCCCTGAAAAGCGGAATCCATCGCAAACTCGCGCGGCTTGGCCGTGACTTCAGTCGCGGCGGGCTCACCAAACAGCTCCGCCTCGAGGTCGGCGATAGTCCCGGCTGTGCCACTGAGTTTGGGGCAGAGGATTTTGCGGATGTCCTCGTGAATCGCGCGATTGTCATCAATCACCAGGATGCGTGCATGGTGGGAGGAGGACGGCAGCGTAGTAGGCTCGTGCATGGGGTGACGGAGAGGGTGGCCCAACCACCCTCATCGGCGCAGAATGAGTGTAGTTTATCCCAATTCCGCTTCATTCCCCCGTCCGGTGCGCCGCCACCGATCAGCTTGAGTCTGCTAGTGTTGTGATGCCGATATAGCTAGACATATCGGTTTTTTGCCTTCAGGCTGGCGGGATGAGCAAATTTGCGCCGGTGTTGGGCGTGACGACCGAACAGCAAACAGTTTTGGAAACGTGGCTCCGGGCGCATGGCAC
>CAIQQB010000123.1 GCA_903873805.1 uncultured Opitutia bacterium
CGAAGTCCTACGCCGAACTGCTCAATGTTCGCGCCACGCTGGAAAAGCACTTCAAAGACGTGCAGGACGTCGAGTTCACCATCCAGGAAGGCAAGCTGTTCATGCTGCAGACGCGCAACGGTAAGCGCACCGCCGCCGCCGGCCTCAAGTTCGCCGCCGACATGGTGAAGTCCAATCTCATCGACTGGGAAACCGCTATCCTGCGCAACCCCGCCGACCAGCTCGAGCAGCTCCTCGCCCCCATCTTCGATCTCTCCGAGGTCAAGAAGGCCAAGGTCATCGCCACCGGCCTCCCCGCCGGCCCCGGCGCCGCCACCGGCAAGATCTACTTCAACGCCGACCGCGCCGTCACCGCCGCCGAAAAGGGCGAGAAGGTTCTCCTCGTTCGCGTCGAGACTTCCCCCGAAGATCTTCGCGGCATGATCGCAGCCGAAGGCATTCTCACCGCCCGCGGTGGTGTGTCCTCGCACGCCGCGCTCGTTGCCCGCCAGATGGGCAAGGTCTGCGTGTGCGGTGCCGCCGCCGTCTCTATCGATTACGATAAGAAGGTCGCATCCATCGACGGCCAGTCCTTCATCGAAGGAGACTTCCTCTCCATCGACGGCACCTCCGGCCTCGTTTACGCGGGCCAGATCAAGACCGCTCCCTCCGAGATCATCGCCGGCCTCATCAATGACGACAAAGAGGCTCAGAAGACCGAGAAGTATAAAAACTACGTGCAGCTCATGAAGTGGTGCGAGAAAGCCACCCGGCTTTCCGTGCGCACCAACGCCGACACTCCCGAACAGGCCCGGCAGGCGATTGCCTTCGGTGCCGTCGGCATCGGCCTCACCCGCACCGAGCACATGTTCTTTGAGGGCGACCGCATCGACGCCATGCGCGAGATGATCCTTGCGGACAACCTCGCCGACCGCGAGACCGCCCTCGCCAAGCTCCTCCCCTACCAGCGCGACGACTTCTTCGGAATCTTCAAGGCGCTCAAGGGCTACCCGGCCACCATCCGATTCCTCGATCCGCCCCTGCACGAGTTCCTCCCGAACTCCAAGGAACAGCAGATGGATCTCGCCCGGAAGCTCGGAATCCCGGTCGAAAAGATCATGGCCCGCGTCCACGAGCTGCATGAGTTCAACCCCATGCTTGGTTTCCGCGGCTGCCGTCTCGGCATCAAGTTCCCCGAGATCACCCGCATGCAGGCCCGCGCCGTTCTCGAAGCGGCCGCCGATGCCACCAAGGCCGGCTTCAAGGCCAAGCCCGAGATCATGATCCCGCTGGTCGGCTTCAAGAAGGAGCTCGATCTTCAGGTTGAAGTTGTCCACGAGGTCGCCGCTCTCGTGCAGAAGGAGAAGAAGGTGAAAATCAGCTACTCCGTCGGAACGATGATCGAGATCCCGCGCGGCGCTCTCACCGCCGACGAGATCGCGCAGACCGCCGAGTTCTTCAGCTTCGGCACCAACGACCTCACGCAGACCTGCCTCGGCATGTCCCGTGACGACTCCGGCAGCTTCCTCG